>CAJKGV010000055.1:0-10428 GCA_905199455.1 Collinsella aerofaciens
CCATGAACGTGGCTTCAGCGTACTGGATGTCCCATTCGTCGAATGTGAGCTGGCGAAAGTACGGCTCGCCATCGGAGAGCGGACGTGTGGGTGCGGTAATGGCGGTGCCGCCTTGGACACGCGCGAGGGGAATCTCGACATCGCGGTAGCCTTTCATGCTGATGGAGATACCGCCGTTAAAGTCGTACGCGTCAAGGAGTGTTGCCTCGTCCACGTAGCCTTCCGAAAGCGGCGCGACCTCAAAAATGGCCGTGCCTTCGTCATCGGTAGTGGCGGTGAGCTGCTTGCCTGCGGCATAGCGCGATGTGAGCGTGACCTGGGCACCCGTGATGGGCGTATTCTTGTTGGCGACGTCGACCACGACCACACCAAACATGGTGCGCGAGAGCACCAAGACCTTGAAGGGATCATCTTCGTCGGCGTATGCCTCGGCGGGGGCGAACGGCAATATGAAGGCGTTTGCGCTTCCCGGCACGCGCGGCAACATAATGCTCGCCAGCGAGGACGCTCCGGCAACAAGTAACGAACGGCGATCAAGCATCTTTGGCTCCCATCCCGCAGGTATCGGTGGAAATAATCCAATTTTGCGAGAAGGCATCCTGTCACGGTAGTGCCGTCCGAGGGCCAAAATGTCCAATTTGAGCGAGCGAAGCGCCGGGGCTCCGGGGCGCACGTGCCGCGCTAGGCAGTCTGGCCGCTAACGCAGCATATGAGCGACCAGTTCGGTGCGCGTGCCGATGCCAAGCTTTGCATACACACTGGATAGGCGGTTTTTGACAGTGCCCGGCGATACTCCCATATGACGAGCGATTTCGGCGTTGGTCCATCCGCGGCAGGCGAGCATGGCCATGGTGAACTCTGTGGTCGTCAGGTCGTCAGCCACGTCCTCGCCCGAATCGGGGTTGTGGATGCGCCGCCAGCCGTAGCTGAATCGGTACGTGATCTCGATGATGCGCGCGAAGTCGTCAGGGTATTGCGTTTTTAGGCACGCCTCGATGAGCCCCTGTAAAAGGCCGTGATGCTCGCCAATGAGCTCGATAAGGCCGTCGGGACGCGCAATGTTCCAAGCGGTTCCGAAGTGCGTTTTTGCGGCGTCGATGTCCTTGAGGCTCGTGCATGCCATGGAAGCTGCCAGGTGAAGGAACAGTTCCGAGATCGGATAGCTCCCCTGTTTCATGATCAGGGCGTTTTCCGCCATGCCCAGACTGCGGCCGTATTCGCCGTGCAGATACAAGGCGTGCGCCATCACGTAGCTGGCGAACAGGCGCAGGCCTTCGGGCAGATGCGCTGCAAGTGGATAAAACTCTTCGGCGGAATGCGGGGAAGGCAAGTGCAGCAGGACGCTCGCGGCCGAGGCGAACAGGATATGCGTGGCGTGGATGGCGGGCGATTCCTCGTCGGCCGGCGTATCGAGGATGCCAGCAAGGCACCGGCGGGCGTCGGCGATACGGTTGAGCGACAGGCTGGCGTATCCGCAGATAAAGCATGCGGAATAGCGCAGCGCGGGATCGGTGGCGTCAAGATAGGGGCGCGCCGTCTTGGCAGCGAGGGTGGCCTGTCCGCGAAAGTACAGCGCTTCTGCCGTGGCAATGGCGCGCGAATCGGGGTCGGAAATGCCTGCAACCGCAGCGTCAATCTGTCCCGGCACAAAGGCGGTGCACATCAACGGCATGGGAACGCATGGGTAGCCATCGCAGTCCATCTTCCATCTCCCAACGGCTGGCAACAATAGCAGCAATTGTACTCCTGTTGCTCGGGACTGGAATTTGTGGGTATCGCCGACGATTATGCCGAACGTATAAAGGAAGACTAGCGGCTCTCTTGAACCCGAGGTCGAAGGGGGCGTTGTACAAGGCATATGGGGCCGAGTGGAAGTAGATCAAAAGAGCGTTACTTGACGTTTCATGCATAATGCCAACCGCCCCGCGACATCACGTTCGCAGCGCGCAGGGGCCGGAGAATCTTCGCGATGAGAGTTGACGTCTAATACCTTGCATCGTATAGTGTGTATAGCATAGTATATGACGAGAGGAGGTGTGCGGATGGAGGCCCAGATGAAGCGCGGCTTCCTGGAGGCCTGCGTGCTCGCGGCCGTCTCCGGCGAGGAGTCCTACGGCTACCAGATCGTGAAGGACGTGCCGGCGAGCATGGGGCTCACGGAGTCGACGCTCTACCCGCTGCTCAAGCGCCTGGAGAAGGCCGGGTGCATCACGGCGCGCTCTGCCGAGCACAACGGGCGGCTGCGCCGGTACTACCGCATCACGGACGATGGGCGTGCGCGCATCGAGGAGTTCCTGGCCGAGTGGCCGTCCGTACGGGAGATTTACGCATACGTTAAGGGGGCGCACCATGACGCGCGATGAGTTTCTGGGCCGGTTGGGCGAGCTGCTTGCCTGCCTGCCGGCCGAGCAGGTGGAGGAGACCAAGGCGTTCTATGCGGAGGCCATCGCCGACCGCATGGAGGACGGTATGAGCGAGGAGGAGGCCGTGGCCGCCATGGGCGCCCCCGGCGAGGTTGCCGAGGCCACGCTCGACGACCTGCCCGCCGTGCCGCGCGCGATCGCGAGGACGCGCCGGCGCAGCACCGCGCTGCTGTGGGTGCTGACCATCGTGGGTTCCCCGGTGTGGGTGCCGCTGCTCGCCGCCTTCGCCGCCGTGGCCGTCACGGTCTATATCTGCATCTGGGTGCTGGCGCTCTGCGTGTGGATCGTCGCGGCGGCACTCGGGGGCGTGGGCGTAGTTGAGCTCCTGCTTGCCGTAAGCGGCGTCACCATCGGCCACTTCCCGTACGCCCTCGCCTCGGCGGGCGTGGGGCTCGGCCTCGTCGGCGTGGCGCTCTTCGTTGGTGCTGGCGCTTGGGCCGCCTCAAAACAAATTGCGCGCCTCTCGGCGCTCTGGGCGAGGAAGGCCGCCTCGCCCTTCTGGAAGGGTAAGGGCGAGAAGGGCGGCGCTGCCGCGCATCTCGCGGCGTAGAAAGGAGTGAGTACCATGACCAGCGCGAAGAAGATCTACCTCGCCGTGGCGGGCGGGCTCGTTGCCGCGGGTGTTGTCCTCGCGGGCATTGGCTTTATCGCTTCGGGTTTCGACCCGGCCGTGTTCACAACCCAAATCGACACGCGCGACAGCACCATCGTGCTCGGCGGCGTCGAGGTGGACGACCCGACGGGCCTCCCCCTCATCGAGCAGCTCGCCGGAATCGGCGAGGTCGACACCTCCGGCATCACCGCGTCCGAGTCCCCTGCTGCCCCGGAGGCGCCCACCGCTCCCTAAGCATAGCGTGCCCGGACGCCCCGTCCGTCGGGCTGTGCAAGCCTGTGGAACCCGGACCTCAACCCCAACCCAACCGGCCTCGAGCCTGCGTCGATTCGCTCCCCGTCCCGCGCGGGGGCCCATGACGCATACCCAAAATCCATCCGAGGAGAAAGGAACGCAATGACGACAGCCATGCCCCTCCGCCTTCACGGGGTCACGAAGGCGTACCGCGGGAGGACCGTCCTCGGCCCCATCGACCTCGCCCTCGAGGCGGGGCGCGTCTACGGGCTCATCGGCGAAAACGGCGCCGGGAAGTCAACGCTCATCTGTATCGTCACTGGCACCGCCAGCCCCAGCTCGGGCTCGGTTGAGCTGTTCGGCGAGCGCGGCGGGCGCGGGCTTGCCGCCGCCCGGAGGCGTATGGGCTACATGCCCGACGCGAGCTCGGCCTACCCGGGGCTCTCTGCGCGGGAGAATGGATTTGCAACGGTTGCTTAAACATTTTTTACAGGGACAGCCCTGCGTTCCTGAACTCAACTGGGCTCATGTAGACCAGTGTCGAAGGGGCAGTCGCCCCAGTCCGCGTACCAGACCTGTGTGCCGCCGAGGGAATACTTCCTCCAGTAGGGCCAGTGCGGGACGTCCATCCTCTCTTCCTTTCGGGGCGTCAGGCGCCGGGCCCAAGGCCGCACCTGCGCCCCAGCTCCGCCACGAGGGCGTCGTTGTCTCTGACCGAGACGATGGCGTCGCCGTCGTAGGGCGCCTCGATGTAGACGCGGTCGAGCGAGTTGGCCGTCCCCGCCCAGAGCGTCCTGGTGCGCCGGACGCCCCGCACGTGGGCGTAGGGTATCACCGAACGCGTCCCAGCGTACACGACGACGAGGCGGTCGCCGTAGAGCTCGAGGCGATTGCTGCGGACGGGAAGGGCAGCCAGGGCCACGAGGGCCGGGATGGGCAGCAGCGCGAGCCAGCCCCATAGGAGCGCGGGACTCGAGCTCAGGAAACACGCGATACACGCCGCGGATAAACCGCCCGCCACAATCACCATGGCCGCTATGAACCACGGGTCTGTCCTGCCGGGGAACACCCGCTCCGGCCGCTCGCCCTTCTCACCCATTACGGCCCTTCCGTCTCTTGCACCCCTCCCGGAACTGTCCGCATCAGTATAGCCAATGCTTTTTCTGATTTGTTGAGAAGCCGGCATTTGGGGGCATTTTGGATAGCGAACAGTTCAAACAAGAAGCTGAGAAAATAGAACAAAGCCTGAGTGCCTTGAGAGTCGCCGAGCGCAATGCAGTGATTCCCTTTATGAACGGCGACTTTACCCAATGGGATCTATATCTGGCATCCTCCTCTGAGTATGCGATGAGACTGATAGACGGATTCATCTCCATGCTCGGGTCGAGGAATCTTGTTTGCGTCGCCCAGCTTCTCCGCGCACAGATTGGAGTCTGCCTGCGGACATTCGCGTTATTCGCCGCCGAAGACCGGGATGACTTTCTCCCAAAAGGCTGCCAAGTACCATGGCGTGAGCGTTGGGGTAGTCATCATTCAGCGTGGATACATCCGGATGCGCATAGATCCAGACGATTCCAACGTTCTCGTATTTCCCGTGCAGGTAATCGAAGAGGGCAAGCGACACCATACAATTGCCGCCGACGGTCACGACTCTGTCGGGGTTTTCTGCCGTAAGCTTCCTCTGCGCATCCTGAATCCCCGCCAGGACTTCGTCCTCGGCATAGATGCGAACTGCCTCCCATTTCTCATGTCCAAGTTTTGGGACGCGTTTCACAATGCCGAGTGGGACCCCTGGACAGTCGGATCACGTGGTGGCCCCCTTTGAGAGGCTTACGAGCATGGTAGTCCCGTTCTCGGAACTTGTTTCGACCTCTACCGTGCCACCGTGAAGCGCTGCAATTTCCCAAACAAGCGCTAGCCCGAGTCCTGCGCCGCCGTATGCCCTGCTGCGGGATTTGTCTAGACGAAAGAACGGCTGGAAGATGCTCTCTCGGTACTGCTTGGGTATTCCCGAGCCCTCATCTTTGACTCGCAGGAGCACGTGGCTGTCGCTGTCGCTGATGGAGACATTGACAGTCGAGCCGGAGCGACTGTAACGGATGGCGTTTTCGGCCAGGTTGAACAGCAACCGATAGAGGAGCGTGTCGCTCCCGATTACTAAAGCGTCTCCAGCACAGTTGAGGGCTATGCTCCTATTTTCGGCAAGTGGCGCAAGGTCAGTGAGGACCTCTTCGGACAAGGGGCCGAGTTCAACATCGTCCTCGCAAGGAACGCTGCGGAGCTCACTCATCTCAAGCAATACCTTGGTCATTCGAGACATGCGCTCGGTTTGTTCTTGCAGCAGGCCGAGCAGCTCGGCTGTTTCGGGTTGCAAACCGGAGTGCTCGGAGATGAATAGTTCAATCTGTGCTTGCATAAGGGCGAGCGGGGTGCGCAGCTCGTGTGCGGCGTTGCCGGTAAACTGACGCTGTGCAGAGAATCCTTCGCCAAGACGGGCGATCATGTCGTTGAAAGAGGCGCTGCATCGTTGTAGCTCGGTGGGCACATCTTCACTGAGTCTGATTTCGCTTAGGTTGTCAGGCTGCACGCGCTCTACCTGGGCGGCGAAATCCCGTAGCGGTTTGAGTGCACGGCCGCTCACAAAGTATGCCAGCACGCCGCCAAGGAGTGTGACTCCAGCCGTGATGTACCAGGTTGTCGTGCCAAAAGACTCCTGTGCGTCGTTTACGACGATCGTGACCCTGTCATCGGGGACCGCTTTCGTCGGGTCGAACGCCTGGGGCGAATCTTCGCCGGTTGCGTTAAAGGCCGAGATGTTACTGCCGATGGCATCCATGTAGCGCATGCCCGTATAGCCGACCAGGCAGTTCGTCAGCACGCACGCCGCACACGTGAGCAGTGCCGTCATAATCGTTATGCGCCATTGCAGCGAAAGCCTTTTCATTCGCTATCCTCCATAACGTAGCCCTCTCCAATCCGATTGCGAATCGGGTCGTATCCCAAAGCGCTGCGTAGCTTTTTGCGGAGTGACGAGATATGAACGCGGGTTGCGTTGCTAAAGCTGTTTACGCTGCTATCCCAAACGTGCTCGATAAGCTCCTCTTGACTTACCGGACGCCCCTGATTAAGCATCAGGTATTCCAAGATTCCCGTTTCCTTGCGCGTAAGAGATAAAGCCTCGCTGTCCACGGAAGCGATGCGCGCCTTGGTGTCAAAGCTGAGCTTTCCGCAGGTTAAAACTACGTCGCTTTGTGTAAAGCGTCTTAGGGTAAGGCTGCGAATCCTTGCCGCAAGCTCGTCCAGATGAAACGGCTTGGTGAGGTAATCGTTGGCGCCGGCATCGAGTCCGGCGACTTTATCTGATACTTCGCCACGTGCGGACAGAATCAGTACCTTAGTCTCGCAGTCAGTTTTCCTAAGTTCCCTGAGTACGGTCATGCCGTCGATGCGGGGAAGGTTGAGGTCGAGTACCACGAGGTCGAAGGCCTCAACGTCCAGTAGGTCGAGCGCCTCCTGTCCGTCGTGACAGCAGTCGACACTGTACGCCAAGTTCCGCAAGCTGCGCGCGATTGCGTCGCACAGCGCCCGCTCGTCCTCGACGATCAAAATACGCATAACAGTCTCCTTGCACATTTCAAATCGCGCTTAACACGGATTTTATAGTCGATATGGTCCAATAGGTCGCGTGACGAAAGGAGTGGTCAAGTTGTTCAAAGCGATAAAACCTGTAATGCAGGTTGCGTTGCTGATCGTCGGTGTGGCCATGGTGTGCTTTGGCGTTATGCGTGGCGAGGCAGATGCCGTGCTGGCCAAAGCGATTAGGCTGTGCTTGGAGTGTATCGGAATTGGATAAAAGAGAAAACACTGCGTCGCATGTTTTGGCTCGATTTCGCGGATTCATTCAAGCGGCGGCAACACTTATTACCAACATTCACCTGCCAAACTTTGCCAAAGGCGGCATCTATCAGGGCGCGGGAAAAACAGTCTGCGTACCCGGGCTTAACTGCTATTCGTGCCCCGCGGCATCGGGTGCGTGCCCCATCGGGTCGTTCCAGTCGGTAGTAGGTTCATCCAAGTTCAACTTTTCTTACTATGTTACCGGTACGCTCATTTTGCTCGGCGTGCTGCTGGGACGCTTTGTATGCGGCTTTCTGTGCCCGTTTGGCTGGCTGCAGGAGCTGCTTCACAAGATTCCTGGCAAAAAGTTCTCCACGAAAAAGCTCAAGCCGCTCACGTACATCAAGTACGTCGTGCTGCTGTTTGCTGTGGTAGTGCTGCCTGTGCTGGTGGTCAACGATCTGGGGATGGGAGATCCGTTCTTTTGCAAATACATCTGTCCGCAGGGCGTGCTCGAGGGCGCCATTCCTCTGGCCATTGCCAATGCCGGCATTCGATCTGCGTTGGGACAGCTCTTTACTTGGAAACTTGCCGTTCTCATTGCCGTGGTAGTGCTGAGCGTTTTGTTCTATCGCCCCTTCTGCAAATGGATTTGCCCGCTCGGCGCATTCTATGCGCTCATGAATAAGGTGTCCTTGTTGGGGATTCAGGTCGACGCGTGCAAATGCATCTCGTGCGGCAAGTGTTCAAGGGTTTGTCAGATGGACGTTGATGTGGTCCGCGCGCCCAATCATGCCGAATGTATCCGGTGCGGAAAGTGCATTGGGGCCTGCCCCGTCGATGCCATCAGCTATCGCTATGGCCTGGATGTGTCGGCGGAAAAGCTTCCCTTGACTGCCGATAAAAAGTAAACAAGCTTCGACAAAACGGAGGAATGACTATGAAGCTTTCTAAGATTGCGGCCCTGTTTATGGTGCCGGTATTGGCCTTGTGCCTTGTGGCATGTTCGGCGCCCGGTGGCAATGCGAGCGAATCTGCGAGCTCCGATCCTAAGATCGCAGAACTCACTGCGCAGAAGCCGGCCAATGCCGACGAGGCCGCCGAGCTGTATGCGAAGCTCATGCAGAAGGAGAACGAGATCTTTTCGAGTGATAACGCGCTGTGGGAAAAGGTATTCAACGCGGCAAATAAAGACTCGGCAATGATTGAGGATGGCAGCAATTACGGCGATTTCCTGCTCAAGACCATCGACGGCGCTAAGGATGAGTTTACGGCGGATGAGCTTAAGACGCTCAAGGCCGGTGCACAGCAGATCAAGGAGATCGAGGACAAGCTCGAGAGCTTGGAGAAGGAGTTCCCCGGCTGTGGAAGCACGCCGAGCGCAGGCGAGAGCGTCGACGCTTCGACCGCTGGCATGACGGCTGGTGCCAATGCTTCGAGCGAGGCGACGAAGTTCCCCAGCTTTACGGGCAAAGACCTGGATGGCAACGACGTGAACAGCGACGAGCTGTTCTCTAAGAACAAGGTCACCGTCATGAACTTCTGGTTCACCACTTGCAAGCCGTGCGTGGGCGAGCTGGGCGACCTTGAGAAACTGAATCAGGAGCTTGCCGAGAAGGGCGGCCAGGTCGTGGGTGTCAATTCCTTTACGCTCGATGGCAACAAGGGCGAGATTGCAGATGCCAAGGACGTGCTGAGCAAGAAGGGCGTGACATATAAGAACATCTGGTTCAAGTCGGATAGCGAGGCCGGTAAGTTCACATCAAATTTGTTCTCGTTCCCGACAACGTATGTCATCGATCAGAACGGCAACATCGTAGGGGATCCAATCGTGGGAGCCATTAGCTCCGCCGAGCAGCGCGCAGCACTCGACAAGCTTATCGACCAGGCGATTGCGAATAGCGAGCAGTAAAAAACGCGTAAAGCATGGCGAGGATCGTGCGCCGCTGTGCGGAGTAGTCCGCTGCCTTTCAAGATAATCTCCACCATATAGAGGTCCCGCTCGGGGCCTCTTCTTTTGGGTGCCGTCCCGTTCGTTTTTTGGCGCGGTTCGTTGCATTCCTCACTGGTGTCGGTGAAAAATGGGGATAGAGTAGGACAAACGCGTCGAATACGAACGGCGGGGGAGAGCGGGCAGGGTGCCTGCGCAGGAGAGGTTGCCGTCCATGTTGGAGCTCAAAGGTATTTGCAAAAGGTACGTTACGCAGTCGTTTACGCAGGTGGCGCTCGACAACGTAAGCCTGTCTTTTCGCGATAACGAGTTCGTGGCCATCCTGGGTCCCTCGGGTTCGGGTAAGACCACGATGCTCAACGTTATCGGCGGACTCGACCACTTTGACTCGGGCGACCTGCTGATTGATGGTATTTCGACCAAGGATTTTCACGATCGCGATTGGGATGCTTATCGCAACAACCGCATCGGCTTTGTGTTCCAGAGCTATAACCTCATTCCGCATCAGACTATTTTGGAAAACGTGGAGCTGGCGCTCACGCTCACGGGCGTGGGACATGCCGAGCGCCGCCAGCGTGCGCGCGAGGCGTTGGAGAAAGTTGGCCTGGGCGAGCATGTTAACAAGCGCCCGAGCCAGCTATCGGGCGGACAGATGCAGCGCGTGGCCATCGCCCGCGCCCTGATCAACGATCCCGAGATTGTGCTGGCAGACGAGCCGACCGGCGCTTTGGATTCAACGACATCCGTACAGGTCATGGACCTGCTCAAGGACGTGGCGCGCGACCGCCTGGTCATCATGGTCACGCACAATCCCGAGCTGGCGTACCAATATGCCACGCGCATCGTCAATCTGGCGGACGGCAAGATCACCGACGATTCCGATCCCTTCGATGCTGCCAAGGTCGCGCGTCGCGAGGCAAAGCCTACGCGCAAAACCTCGATGAGCTTTGTGACGGCGTTGGGGCTTTCTGCCCGAAACCTCATGACCAAGAAGGGCCGCACGGCCATGACGGCCTTTGCGGGCTCGATTGGCATTATCGGTATCGCGGCGATTCTGGCGCTGTCCAACGGCGTAAACGGCTACATCAAAAAGGTCGAGGAGGATACGCTCTCGAGCTACCCGCTCACCATCTCCAAGCAGGATTACGACCTGTCGTCCATGATGGGCGGACAGGGGGCTGCGGATGATGACTCGCCTGAAAACGTGGATTCATCCGACGACAGTGCCGGCGGCAAGGCTAAAGGAACCGATAAGATTCCTGTGGTCACGGCCGTAAAGGATATGTTTGCGAGCGTTAAGTCTAACGACATGACAAGCTTTAAGGCATGGCTCGATGCCGGTGGCGACGGCATCGATAAAGAGGTCAACG
>CAJKGV010000056.1:0-10088 GCA_905199455.1 Collinsella aerofaciens
TGCAAGGCATCTACCTGCGGTTTTAGTTCAACATGTTTCGGAGTGGTCGCGGTTGATCGATTCGTCGTAGTAAACCGCCATAGTTTTGGCGGAGGCAGTCTGATTTGTGGGTGGTAGACCAAAGAGTGTCCCTTTTGACTAGTCGTTTAAGAACGCCCCCAATGACTAAGTTGCAGGTGGCGGCGGTTGTGTTACACTAACGCTGCGTAGTTGACGCAATCATCTCGATACAGATCAATGATGTCCGTCGTTTTGAACGGAACTAGACTGTTTAGCCGCCCTGAAGGTTTATGCAGGGAGCATGTGATCACAGGGCTTGAAAAGAAAGTTGAGCAAACACTGTGTCTGATCAACAGCAAGAAAACGAAATAACGACGACGCAAGCCGCTCCCGCTGCACCGGTTGCGTTGGACCAGGTCGCGGCGCCCGCGCAAGCCTCGGCTCCTGAGACGCCTAAGGCTGCTTCGACGCCTACGCCTTCAGCGGCTGAGAAGGCCGTGCCTGCAACTGGTGAGGAGGCTGCTCCGGCAAAGCCCAAGCGTACGCGCCGCACGGCCAAGTCTGCTGCTGACGGCGAGGAGGTCACCAAGCCCAAGCGCCGTACCACGCGCACGACGCGCGTCAAGCGCACCGTTGCAGCTGACTCCTCGGAGCCGATTTCCGATGAGGTCGCGCAGGCGCGTGCGTTGGCGCAGATTAGCGAGGCTCAGGTGGTGCGCGCCCGCCGTCGTGCTGCCGAGCGCGAGGCCGCGGCTCTGACCGAGCTTGCAGCTCCGTCTGTGCCCGAGACACCTGCCGCCGACCAGCCGACCGAGAAGCCGGCACCGCGCACACGCCGTCGCACGGCTGCTAAGGCCGAGCAGGTTGCCGATCAGGTAACCCTCGAGCTCACCGAGGCTTCGGTTCGTTCCGCGGCAGGGGAGGGCGCATCGCCTGCTGAGTCCGCTGCGCCTGTCGAGGCCAGCGAAGTTCCCGTTGTCGATCCGGCTTTGCGCCCGCACCGTCGCGGTCGCAAGCCCAAGGCCTTCGTCGAGGCAGAGAAGGCCGCAGCCGCAGCTGCAGCCGCTCGGGATGCTGCGGCGACCGCCGAGTCTGCAACCGCTGCCGATGCACCCGTCCAGGATGCTACGACTTCCGAGGCCGCTCCCGCCGATGTCGAGCCCGCCGACGTCCGTCCTGGTCGCAGCCATCGTACTGCTGCTAAGCGCACGTCCAAGGCCAAGACTGCCAAGAAGGGTGCGTCCGAGGATTCCGCCGAGACGACCGCCGATGCATCGACTGATGCCGCCGAGCCCCAAGACGTCGAACAGTCTGCGTCCGAGAAGCCCAAGCGCGGTCGTAAGAAGTCCGCTAAGGCCAAGGCGTCCGAGCAGCAGGCCGAGGCCGAGCTGCAGGGCGATTCCAAGGCCGAGGCCAGCGATGATACTGCGGCTAACGCCGATGCCGCCGCAACCGATGGCGCCGCGCTCGCCGAGGCCGAAGACGGCGCTCGCCCCAACCGTCGCCAGCACAAGCGCAACGACGAGCGCAACGAGCGCAAGGACGAGCGCAACAACGACCGCCGCAACCGCCAGCGCGATCGCAAGCAGCGCAACAAGGAGCGTAATGCCGCTCCCACCGAGCCCACGCTTTCGCGCGAGGAGCTCGCGGCCATGAAGGTCGCCGAGCTGCGCGAGAAGGCCAAGGAGTTCGAGATTGAGACGACCGGCAAGAAGAAAGCCGAGCTCGTCGAGGAGATCTACGTCACCGCCGCGAAGGCCGAGGGCTTCCGCGACATCAAGGGCATCCTGCAGATTCGTCCGGACAGCTCCGGTATCATCCATGCCCATGGCTACATGAAGTCCAACGACGACGCCTTCGTGCCCGCCTACCTCATCCGCTCCGCGCGTCTGCGCACGGGCGACGTCATCGAGGGCTCGCTTCGTCCTTCGCGCGGCGGCGACAAGCGCGCCTGCCTCGCCAAAATCACGACCGTCAACGGTCTAGACCCCGAGCAGATTCGCAACCGCCCCAAGTTCGGTGACCTCACCCCGGTCTATCCCAACGAGCCGCTGCGCATGGAGCATGGCAAGGACTCCATTACCGGTCGCGCCATCGACATCGTGTCGCCGATCGGCAAGGGTCAGCGTGGCTTGATCGTGTCCCCGCCCAAGGCCGGCAAGACCACAATCCTCAAGAAGATCTGCCAGTCTATCTCGATTAACAACCCCGAGGTGCACCTCATCTGCCTGCTCGTCGACGAGCGCCCCGAAGAGGTTACCGATATGCAGCGTTCCATCAAGGGCGAGGTTGTGGCGTCGACCTTCGATATGCCCGCCGACAACCACACTCGTGTGGCAGAGCTCGTCATCGAGCGCGCCAAGCGCATCGTGGAGCTGGGCGGCGATGTCGTGGTGGTGCTCGACTCCATCACGCGTCTTGCCCGCGCCTACAACTTGGCGGCGCCCGCCTCAGGCCGCATCCTTTCGGGCGGCGTCGATTCGGCGGCACTGTATCCGCCCAAGCGCTTCCTGGGCGCAGCCCGCAATATCGAGAACGGTGGCTCGCTCACCATCCTGGCCTCTGCCCTCATCGACACCGGCTCCAAGATGGACGAGGTCATCTTTGAGGAGTTCAAGGGCACCGGCAACATGGAGCTCAAGCTCGACCGCGACCTGGCCGACCGCCGCATCTTCCCGGCTATCGACCCCGTTGCCTCCGGTACGCGTAACGAGGACCTGTTGGTTGACGAGCAGATGCGTCCGTTTGTCTTTGGCCTGCGTCGCATTCTTGCCGGCATGAACAACACCGAGCGCGCAGCTGCGTCGTTTATCAAGGGTCTTAAGGGCACCAACACCAACCAGGAGTTCCTGGTGCGTTCGGCCAAAAAGCACAGCGACTACGAGCAGACGTTCTAGGTTGTCATCCACACGCAGCGATAGTCATCAATGCAATAAAGGGTCGGGGCTTTGAGCCTCGGCCCTTTTCTATATCGCCGCTCCGCGCTTTTTTGACCATAAGACTGGCAAGCAGCAGGTTTCCCGTTTCAATCCGACATCGTCGCTTGCAATCGACAGGGCGGTTTCGCATAATAGCTTTAAAGCTTCGCGACGGAAAACGCAGATGAAACGAACCATATACCGTTGCTTTGGGGCATAGCCCCGCTTCATCTTCTCTCGCGCAGCCAACTGAATGATGCGATTTGGGTGCTGGAAGATGGGGAGAGCTCATGGCTTCTTCTGATGCAACACAACGAGCAGTCCTTGCCGGACTTTCGTGCGGGATCGGCCTTGCCGCTCCCGTGGTTATGTATGCCGCGACGCTGCCGTTTTCGTCTGTGAACGAGACGGTCGTGGCGGGTGCGGTTCCCTTCGCCGTGGGCGCGGTGGCGGGCGTGGGTATCTATGCCGCCTCGCTGGGTATCTCCGAGTATCGTGCGCAGCGTGAAGAGCGTCTGTTCCAGCCCGATGTCATGGGCGGTGCCGCCAATCTCAATCAGCATCAAAGCGAGTTCAAGACCGCCTCGATTCCAGCTCAGCAGCAGGATGCGACTCCTTACGCTGCGGCTTCTGCTTCTCAGGCTCAGACGGAGCAGTCTACCTCGGCATTCCTTTCCGGCCTGACTGGTGCGTTCCAGCGCCGTCATGCCGATGATGGTGTCCCTACCATCGCTCGAGCCGCAGACGCTATGGACGAGGACGAGGCTTGGTCCATGATCGACAGTATGCTCGACGACGATTCGCCGGTGAGCTGCGACCCTGCACACTCGCGCGACGTCTATCAAGTCGCCATCGACGAGCTCACCAACGGCGGGCAGACCGGCTCCTTCAATCGCGACGACATCGCCGCCGCGGCACGCGCCGTGTCTGGCTCCCAGGCCGCCCCTGCGGGCAGCACGGCGGCTTTCGTGGCACTCGTCGCCAACGCGGCAGCCAATAACGCCTACAGCGCTACCTCGGCGGACGCGAACGCTTCTGCCGACAATTCGTACGTTGATGAAGCCATGACTGCGGACGAGGAGGCCGTTGCCGCCCGCCGTGCCGCCGAAAGCTCGCTGTGGGGCGCTCCTGCCCAGCAGCAGGCGGCTGAGGCTGCGCCGTACAATGCAAACCTCGCCAGCATGCCTATCATCTCCGGTGCCGCGGACATCGATCTCGATGACCTCGATGAGCCTGCAGCCATCACCGCATCGATTGATGCCCAAGATCGCATCGACACCGGCGACCTTCCGGATGCCTCACTCGAGGTTGATGTCCCCATGGCTGATTACTCGGGCCACGAGGACATGTGGGCCGCCGCCACCGCGATTCTGGATGAGATTGACGAGCCTGCTCCTGTTGCAGCCCCCGCTCCCGTCGCTGCCCCTCAGCCTGCTGCCCCCGCCTATGTCGGCCGTCACAGCGCTGTGTTCCCCGAGGATACTGCCCGTATCTCGCGCGAGAGCATCGAGCGGGCCGAGGCTATTGCCGCCGGCATTATGGAAAACCGTCGTCACGAGCGCGTCAATCAGATCCTCGAGGAGGAGATCGAGCGCCTGCAGTCCTCTACCGCCAAGCGTACGGGCCGTGCCTACCTGAGCGTTATCGAGGGCGGTACCGCCAGCTTCGCGCCGCTCCGCGCGGAGGCATAACTTCTGCATGGTTAAGATCAATCGAAAATGGGCGGTCGTGACCTGCCTGATGGCGCTCTTGATCTGGGGCAATTCGCTGGTTCCCGGCTCGGGGTCGGGCTCGCTGAGCCTAACGGTCATGGAAGCTATCCGCGGTTTCCTGCACGGCGTGGGACTTCCATATGAATGGGTGACCAACTTTGTTGTTCGCAAGTGCGCGCATTTTACCGAGTATATGGTGCTCGGCATCTTGGCAACGCACGCCTTTGATTTTGAGGGCCGGCGCACCTTTGACGTGCTGCTGCCCACGGCGGTGTTCCTGCTGCTGATTCCTTCGATCGACGAGACGATTCAGCTCTTTGTGCCGGGACGCGCCGGCATGATCACCGATGTGATGATCGACTGCTGTGGAGCGGCAACGGGCGTTGTGCTCCGATATCTACTACGATCGCTGATGTACGCCAAAAAAGCCGCCTAGGACGTATTGTTTGGTCCTAGGCGGCCTTTTTTATTTGAGGGCTTATATGGGGCGTGGTGGCGTCGTTCCGTAGGTTGGATTTGCCGAGCGCGCCACGCCCTGTGGGTGCGTCTGCTACTGAAGCGCCTGTGCGCCCAGGGCCAGGCAGCCCATGATGCCCTGCTTGCCCTCGAGGCTGTTGTTGACGATGTAGTTATCGATGTCGTTGACCTCGGGCGTGACGATATAGCCGTTGAGCATCTCGGCGCACTTCTTGCGCGCGAGCGGCACGATGGGGGTGTGGTCGGCCACGCCGCCGCCGATGATGATCTTTTGCGGCGCGTAGCACAGCGTGTAGGTCATGAGCGCCTGTGCCAGATAGCCGGCGAGCAGGTCCATGGCCTCCGGGTCATCGGCCATGTCTCCGGCGCTCTTGCCATCCCAGCGCTTTTTAACGCCGGGGCCGGCGATGAGGCCCTCTAGGCAGTTGTCGTGGAAGGGGCAGGCGCTGTGCTCGCCAATGGTGTCGCGCGGGTCGCGCGTGACCAGGATGTGGCCGGCCTCGGGATGCATCATGCCGTGCACGAGCTTACCGCCCGAGAGCACGCCGGCGCCCACGCCGGTACCGATGGTCAGGTAGACCACGTCGGTGAGGCCCTTGGCGCAACCAAACGTGACCTCGCCCAGGCAGGCGACGTTGACGTCGGTATCGTAGCCGCAGGGGATATTGAGCTCGTTTTGGATAGTGCCCAGCAGGTCAAAGTAGCGCCATGCCGTTTTGGGCGTCTCCAGGATCTTGCCGTATTGGGGCGAAGCGGGGTTGACTGCGGTGGGGCCAAATGCGCCGATGCCCAGCGCGGCGATGCCCTTGTCGGCAAACCATGCGTTGACGGCCTCAACGGTCTCCTGCGGGGTCGTGGTCGCGATCTGCTCGCGCTCTAGGACCGTACCGTCCGCATAGCCCGTGGCGCAGACCATCTTGGTGCCACCGGCCTCGAGCGCTCCGATAAGCTGCTGCTCTGCCATAGTATTCCTCTCTCTGGGACGAGTTGCTCCGTGACTAAAGTATAGAGCTCTAAACCATTTAAGAAAGCGCTATAGAAAGAAGCCTCGCAACGCGGCGGGCGGTGCGAGGCTTCTTTGGTTGCTTTAGTTGCCGGGCCGTCCTTACCCGCGCGGCTTGATTTTATCACGTAGCGACTTGAGGTTCTCCAGCGCCGCGTTAAGCGTCTCGTCTCGCTTGGCAAAGTGGAAACGAATCAGATGGTTGACGGGCTCGCGGAAGAAGCTCGAGCCGGGCACGGCGCCCACGCCCACCTTTGAGGCCAGGTCCTCGCAGAACTCGAGGTCGCTGTCGTAGCCAAACTCTGAGATATCCATCATCACGTAGTAGGCGCCCTGCGGCACGTTATGCTCAAGACCGATGCTGTCGAGTCCCTGGCAGAACAGGTCGCGTTTGGCGGTATAGAGGTCGAGGACCTCATCGTAATAGCTGTCGTCGAATTTGAGGGCGGTGACGACGGCTTCCTGCAGGGGAGCGGCGGCGCCCACGGTGAGGAAGTCGTGGACCTTCTTGATGCGCTCGGTGATTTCGGCAGGGGCGATAGTGTAGCCCAGACGCCAGCCGGTGATGGAGTACGTCTTAGACAGCGAGCTGCAGCTGATGGTGCGCTCAAACATGCCGGGCAGCGTGGCCATATAGACGTGCTCGTGGGGCGCGTAGACGATGTGCTCGTATACCTCGTCGGTGATGCAGTAGGTGTCGTACTTTTTGCAGAGGTCGGCGATAAAGGTGAGCTCATCGCGTGTAAAGACCTTGCCGCAGGGGTTGGAAGGGTTGCACAGGACGATGGCCTTGGGGTCGTTGTCGCGGAAGGCCGCCTCGAGTGTCTCGCGGTCAAAGTCGAATGTGGGCGGGTTGAGCGGCACGTAGATGGGCTCGGCCCCCGAAAGGATCGTGTCGGCGCCGTAGTTCTCGTAGAACGGCGAGAAGATGACGACCTTGTCGCCGGGGTTGGTGACCGTCATCATGGCGGCCATCATGGCCTCGGTGGAGCCGCAGGTGACTACGATATTCTCGTTGGGGTTCACCGGTATGCCCATAAAGTGCCCCTGTTTGGCGGCGAGCGCCTCGCGCATGGCCTGGGAGCCCCAGGTGATGGAGTACTGGTGATAGAGCGGCTTGGGATCGGCGGCGATGGTGCTCAGGCTGTTGAGCAGCTGCGCCGGGGGATCGAAGTCAGGGAAGCCCTGCGACAGGTTGACGGCGCCATACTTGTTGGAGATGCGCGTCATACGGCGGATGACGGAATCGGTAAACGTTGCCGTGCGGTTGGAGAGTTCTTTCATGCCGGTCCTTTCGAGCATTTGCAGTGGGGCAAGTTTACTCCTATGAAACCGGTGGGATTTGCTCGAAATGGTCTCGAAAAACTCTTTTCAAAATTCTTGAAAATTGGGGCTTGCATCGCGTGGCGTTCCTTGCAATAATAGTCGAGCGCGAAGCGCACAGGACACGGTGGGTGTAGCTCAGTTGGCTAGAGCGACGGGTTGTGGTCCCGTAGGTCGAGGGTTCGAGTCCCTTTACCCACCCCAGTTCTTGCTTCGTGTTGATATCGGGTCGTTAGCTCAGTTGGTAGAGCAGGGGACTCTTAATCCCAAGGTCCAGGGTTCGACCCCCTGACGGCCCACCACACGATATCTCCTCTAAAGTTCGCCACAACGGACTTTAGCTTTGGGTCGTTAGCTCAGTTGGTAGAGCAGGGGACTCTTAATCCCAAGGTCCAGGGTTCGACCCCCTGACGGCCCACCAAAGCAAGTTAAGACGGTCAACTTCGGTTGGCCGTCTTTTTTTTGTTAACCTCGCATGGGGTCGAACCCGTCGAGGCACGGAGCTGAGTAATCTGCACCGTGATTCCCTTAGGGAAACACGGCTAAAGCCCCGTAGGCGTGTTCTCCTTAGGGGAATCATGCTTACGGGGCTCGATGCATGTTGAGAAGTTGTGATCAAACTCAAAGTTAGAATCGATTTAGTCTGCTCGATAGTGCGACCCGAGACTTTCGGTTCGCTTGCGCATGGCTTTGACCATTTCCTGTGCCAGCTGAATCTGCGATTGCAGGCGGGCGAGGGCTGCGACTTCGCTGTCCTGGGCTTTCTGTGTGCTCAAGGTCGTTGCCTCCGTCTTCAAGCCCTCAAGCTCGTGTAGTGCTTCGGATAGGCCTGTTTCGGTGCGGTTGATCATGCAATAGGTACTCATCGTGTGCTTAAGGCTGCGGGTCAGGCGCTCGGCATCTGTTGTGGCAATGCCGTGCTGGGGGAGGGCGATATCCGCCTTCAGGGCCGCCTCAGGTGTATTCTGTGCTGCCTGGGCTGCCGATGCGCCTGCGATGCGCCCGAACACGATGCCGTTGGCACTTGATAAGCCACCAATGCGGTCGGCGCCGTGCATGCCGCCTGTCGCCTCGCCGCAAGCGTAGAGGCCCTCAACGCCCGTGTACGCGGTCTTATCGATCTTGATGCCGCCGTTAGCGGCGTGGGCATACATCGCAACGCGCATCTCGTCAGTCGGGGCGATGCCGTGCTCGTCTTGCAGCCAGGTGGCAAAGGTCTGCACAAACTCTGGGACATCCTCGCGGGGGAAGTCGTAGTGGAGTGCCAGGCCTTCGACACCTGCCTGATCGATGACGAGATCGATAGCGCGGGAGGCCAAGCGTGACGTGAAGGGACCATATCCAGAGCGCTGCTCGAGCAGGTCGTCCAGCTTGTCGTCGGCAATATCTACCGGCTGGTCTACGTGCACGTAGCGCCAGGTTTTCTCATTGAAGACCAAGTTACGCCTGGGCTCGATGAAGCCGGGCATCATCTGCATGAACTCTATATTAGTAAGTGTTGCGCCGTGCGCCAGCGCGATGGCCTGCGAGGAACTGAGCACATCAGCCGACGTAAGGCTGCGCTCGAACAGGCCGCCTGTGCCACCGGCTGCGATGACCGTGGCCTTGGCAGCAAAGGGCACGATTCGATTTTCGGTAAGGTCGTAGAGTACGGTTCCGGTTATTCTGCCGTTCGTGTCCTCAACAAGGTCGATAAGCTCATGGCGGGGGAGCAGGCGAATGCCAAGCGACTCGATCCAGGTCGTCAGAGCGTCCTCAAGGGGCTTGCGGGTGAGGCCGCGCCACATGCGCGTCTTGTGGTCAAAGCAGGGGATAAATTGCTTTTGTTGAGCACTCTTGGCGCTTTGCGGACGCTGGAGCTCAACGCCCAGGTCTTGCTCGAGCCAGTCAATCGCTTGGGGAATGCCGTGGACGAACGTTTGGACGAGTTCGGGGTCGGCAACGCCGCCGCCGACGGCCAGGATGGTGTCGATGAGGTCCTGCTCGTCGTCTTCGTCGACGGGACCGATGAGGCCGAGGCCCCAGGTACCCGGGAAGAAGCTCGATCCACTCATGGTCTTGCCGGCGCTTGCCACAGTGACGGTTGCACCCGTGCGTGCCGCTTCGATGGCGGCACAAAGGCCCGCAATGCCAGATCCAATTACCAGTACATCAGTCGATTCCATCGGATTCCTTTCTCGTCCGGCGCATTGTCGCACGGGTGATCGGCAATGGGGCCGCAAAGACCCGGCAAATCGGTAAAGGGCAAATATGGCAGGTGGGCGTCATGGACGCTCTGACGCTCCATCTCATCACATCTTGTATTTCGCCCCAACTGATATATCGGCATTAGCTGCCCTGCGACAGCGTAAACAAAAAGAGCCGCCACCTTAAAAGGTAGCGGCTCCAAAGCTCAACTATGTGAGCATCGCGCGGGCGCGACTAGGCCTTGAGGGCCTCCTCGACGGCGACAGCGCAGGCGACGGTGGCACCGACCATGGGGTTATTGCCCATGCCGATGAGACCCATCATGTCGACGTGCGCAGGCACGGAGGAAGAACCGGCGAACTGGGCGTCGGAGTGCATGCGGCCCATGGTGTCGGTCATGCCGTAAGAGGCGGGGCCGGCGGCCATGTTGTCGGGATGCAGGGTACGGCCGGTGCCGCCGCCGGAAGC
>CAJKGV010000057.1:0-10030 GCA_905199455.1 Collinsella aerofaciens
CAAATGCAAAAAGGGACCCGTCCATTACGGACGGATCCCTTAAAACAAGTGATCGTCAAACCGATTTACTCGGCGTCGGTCTCCTCGTCCTTCTTCTCGGAAGGCAGCGGGGTAACCTCGATCTCAACGCCCAGAGTCTCAGCAGCGGACTTCATGGACAGGGAGATACGACGACGGTCGAGGTCGATCTCCATGACCTTGACCTGAACCTTGTCGCCCACGTGGGTAACCTGAGAAGGCTGGTCGACGTGTTTGTTGGCCATCTCGGAGATGTGCACCAGGCCCTCGATGCCCTCGCCCAGGTCGACAAAAGCGCCGAACGGGACAAGCTTGGTCACAGTGCCCTCGACGATAGCGCCGACGGGGTACTTCTTGACCAGTGCGCGCCACGGATCCTCGGTGGTCTGCTTGAGACCCAGGGAGATGCGCTCGCGGTTGAGATCGACGTCGAGAACCTCGACCTCGACCTCCTGGCCGACCTTGACAACCTCGGAAGGATGGTTGACGTGGTTCCAAGAGAGCTCGGAGATGTGGATAAGGCCGTCGATACCGCCGAGGTCGACGAAGGCGCCGAAGTCGACGATGGAGGAAACGGTGCCCTGGAGACGCATGCCAGACTTGAGCTTGGACAGGATCTCGGAGCGCTCGGCCTTACGGGACTCCTCGAGCACGACGCGACGGGAGAGGACGACGTTGTTGCGGTTGCGGTCCATCTCGATAACGCGGGCCTCGATGCGGGTGCCCATGTAGGAGGTGAGGTCCTTGACGCGACGGAGGTCAACGAGGGAAGCGGGCAGGAAGCCACGCAGGCCGATGTCGAGGATCAGGCCGCCCTTGACAACCTCGATAACCTCGCCCTCGACGTTCTCGCCGGAGTTGAACTTCTCCTCGATGCGGTTCCAAGCACGCTCGTACTCGGCACGCTTCTTGGACAGGACCAGACGACCGTCCTTGTCCTCCTTCTGGAGAACCAGAGCCTCGATGGGATCACCGAGTGCAACGATGTCTGCAGGGTTAGCGTCCTTGCGGATGGACAGCTCGCGGACCGGGATAACGCCCTCGGACTTGAATCCGATGTCAACGAGCACCTCGTCATGCTCGATCTTAACGACAGTGCCGTTAACGAGATCGCCCTCATCAAAGTCGGTAATCGTACCGTCGATGAGGTTGTTCATCTCCTCCTCGTTGACATCGTCAAGAGAGAAAATGGACGAGTTCTGAATCTCACTCAAAGGTGGACCCCTTTCGAACTACGGGGCCCCGATTGCTAGGACCTACAGAAGGGTGCGACAAGCACACAACGTTTAGGAACACTCGGGAGCCGACAGATACTAATGTGACGCTTATGCAATCACGTTCGTATAGGTTACGGGGAAATGAGTTCGATTTCAAGCGTGAACTGCGATTTTTTAATCGTGTGGAGACTTTTTCGTAATCTTATGAACACACGTCTCCGCAACTTGACGATAACCAGCCAGGCATTCGGCTTTGGGGTAAAGTATCCCAGACATACGATTCTGGAACGATTTTTCGAGAAAGGTGCCCGCGTGCTCAAAGCAGTCGTTTTCGATATGGACGAAACGCTTCTTAGCATCAACCTCAACGCGTTCATCCTTCGCTATTTTAAGGATGTCTCTTCGATGCTCGCGGATATCGGGCGCCGCAGCCGCGGTGGCACGATGGCACGCCTCGGCACCATCCTGGTCGACCTCAACGCCAATCGCCGCAGCGGCACGGACAACCGCACCAATCTTGAGTTTTACCAAGAAGAGGTCGAGCGCCGATGCGGGATTTGCCTCTCGGACCCACTTATCTACGAGGCGTTTACCTACTACGACCGCGAAGTTCTTCCGTACAAGAATGACGAACTCATCAACGCCCATGCCATGCCGGGCGCACACGCCGCGCTCCAGGCCGTACAGGACGCAGGGCTGCGCTGCGCGCTCTTTACCAACCCCAGCTTTCCGCAGGGGGCCATCGAGTGCCGCATGGGCTGGGGCGACCTGGCCGACGCCCCCTTTGAGCTCGTCACGCACATGGGAAACGCCACCCGCTGCAAGCCTGATGCCACCTACTATCTAGAGCAGCTTCAGGTGATGGGGCTCGAACCGCACGAGGTCCTTATGGTGGGCAACGATCCCAAACGCGACTTCCCTAGCCCCGCCTGCGGCATTCAGACTGCCTATGTAGGCCAGGGCAAGCCCAACCGAGTCACCTGGCGCGGAACCATGGAAGGCTTCGCCCGCGACTTTAACGCCGTAGTAGAAGCCTTCTACGAACACCAAGTAGCGGAAGAGTTGTCCTAACAGACTCGAGTCTTGCCGATCATGATGTTGAGGATCTCGACGTCGGTGTCCTTCATGCCCACGCGGCCCACGTAGCCCATGCTGGCAATCGTCTGCTCGACGGTATCCTGGATCAAACCCTCGCCGGCACGGAAGCCACGCCCCTGCATGGCCATGTCATGTCCCAGAATCGCCGCATCGACGGCAGCCGAAATCTTGGCGGCACAACTCGCCTTGGCGCCGTCGCACACGATGCCGCCCACGTTACCGAGCGTATTCGAGACCGTCGCGCCAATCTGCTCGCACGTGCCACCGCACAGCCAGGTAATCGCAGCGCCGGCGCCGCACGCGGCGCAAATAGCACCGCAAAACGCCGAAAGCGCACCAATATAGCTCTTGATATGCACGGCGATAAGATCGGACAGCATCACGGCGCGCACCAGACGCTCGTGGTCGCAACGCAGGTACTCGGCATACTCCATGACGGGCAATGCGCAGGTAATGCCTTGATTGCCCGAGCCGCACACAATGGCGACCGGCAGCGCGCAACCGTTCATGCGGGCGTCGGACCCGGCGGCCGCACGGGCACGGGCACGGCAGGCGACGTCATCGGCACGAGCACCCAGCAGCGTACGACCCACCTCGGCGCCCCAAGCGTGCGCAAGGCCCTCGGCACTGATTGCGCCATTCAGCTCAATCTGACGCTCAACGGCAGCGCGGGCGCCCTCAATGTCACCGTCCTCGATAAAGTCGATGATGGAATCAATGGACATGGGCGTATCGGCGTTATCTGCCGCACGCTCGGCCACCACGCGCTCGGCGCAGGCGGCGCACTCCCCCGCCGACTTGCCGCATACCGGAATACCATCGAGCGTATGGCACGTGACATTAGTGTGGTGATCGGTAATCTCGACGACCGCGGTATGGCCCCCGGCCGTCGCAGTCACCTTGATGTAGAGGTTGGGCACACCCTCGACAAGCGACACATCGCAGTAGCCAGCGTCGGCGAGGAGCTCGGCCACACGAGCGCGGTCTTCATCGTTAACGCTCTCGAGCACCTCGAGCGCGCTCTTGGCGTCACCGCCCACGGCGCCCAGCACGGCCGCGGCCTCAATACCGTGCATGCCGCCCGAGTTGGGCACGGTCACGCTCTTAACGTTCTTGATGATGTTGCCTGAGCAGGCAACATCCATATGATCGGGTTCGCAACCGAGCGTCTGGCTCGCCAGCGCCGCTGCATAGGCAACGGCAATGGGCTCGGTGCAGCCAAGTGCGCAGACAAGCTCGCGGTTCAAGACATCGCAAAAAGCGGCATCGCGGATGGAATCGGTAGGCATAGGAATCTCCTGCTTACATAACGGACTGGGCTCTCGATAATAGTTAGCTCTTTTATTTGATAACAATGCATCAAAAACCGCAACCATGGTTCCGACGGACGGCGTTCAAGCGCAATCTGACGGCATTCATTCATGAAAAGCTAGTCTTGTTGCATGCTAAAGCGTTTGACCAAAAAACGCCCGAGCGTTTACACAAAAGTCGCGCTATCATGCAGTCGAACGCGGTAAAACCTATAGCAATTCCGCCGCACGGACCAGAGAGGAACCACTCATGAAGATCGGTATCGGTAACGACCACGCCGCCGTCGAGCTCAAGAACATCATTTCCGAGCACCTGAAGGAGCGCGGCTGCGAGGTCGTGAACTATGGCACCGACACCTCCGAGAGCTTCGACTACCCCATCGCCGGTTACAAGGTGGGCAAGGCCGTGGCCAACGGTGACGTCGACCTGGGTATCTTGATCTGCGGTACCGGCGTCGGGATTAGCCTGGCTGCCAACAAGGTCGAGGGCGTACGCGCCGTCGTGTGCTCCGAGCCCTTCAGCGCCAAGCTCTCCCGTATGCACAACAACACCAACGTGCTGGCCTTTGGCGCCCGCGTCGTGGGCTCCGAGCTCGCCAAGATGATTGTCGACGAATGGCTCGACGCCGAGTTTGAGGGCGGCCGCCACGAGCGTCGCGTCAATCTCCTCAACGAGATCGACCAGACCCGCGGACTAAAGATTGTCGACGAGGCCTAAAGACTTACAAAGCCATACGCTAGCGCCAGCCCCCGCCCGGAAGAAACATCCGGACGGGGCTCTTTAGTAGTTTTCTATGCGTTTACCAAAAATCTACCGGAATAAAAGGGCGCCGCGGTTGGAATTCCGCGGCGCCCAAGCCACACGCTAACAGCTTTAAGGAGTCAAAGCTGGTTTAGCCAAAGAAGCGCTTGATCTCGATCTCGGCGTTCTCCAGGCAGTCGGAGCCGTGGATCACGTTGGCGTTGACATCGACAGCGAAGTCGCCGCGAATGGTGCCGGGCGCAGCATCAAGCGGGTTGGTAGCGCCCATAAGGGTGCGCATCTTGGAAACAGCGGAGAGACCGGAAACGACCATCTTGACGACCGGACCGCTCGTCATAAAGTCGCAGAGACCGCCAAAGAAGGGCTTGTCGGCCAGATGAGCGTAGTGCTCCTCGACGGTAGCGCGCTCGAGCGTAGTCATCTCCATGCGCTCGATGACAAGGCCGCTGCGCTCAATGCGAGCAACGATCTCGCCGATCTTGCGATCGCGCACGGCGTCGGGCTTAATCATGATGAAGGTCTTCTCGATAGCCATAAGGTAGCCTTTCAAGTAGGTTCGCGCGTGCCCAAGTCCCATTCCGGCACTCGCCCGGACTGCATCGTAACAGAGTTTTAGCTGCAGTTAAACAAAAAGCTGTTTATTGAAGCGCTGCAATTAATTGAAGCGTTCCATATGTGTCACTTCTGTTTCGAAGCCCGATTAGAGTACCATCCGACTGCCCATCAACCGCACCGAACCGAGCGGACGGTCGGTTGCCGCCTGTGAACGTACCCCCTTCACAACCTGCCCAAAGGTCCTACAGAAGTTCTCGACAAGCCCCTCCCCCATTACAACAAAATACGGACGCCCACATCAGCAGACGCCCGTAAAAGCAAAAACGATTTATCAATAAATGGCCAAGCAGCTTTAGCCAGACTCTTACTTTGCCCCGTGGCCCATCTCGAAGACCTTGGTCAGCGATCCAAACACGCCTTCGTCGGCCACGAGCTGTGCCTCGGCACGATCCAGCTGTACGGCAACGGCGGCAGGGGCGGTACCGCCCTCGGTCGTACGCGCGGCGACAATTGAGGGGATGTCGAGCGCCTCGGTAATATCGCGTTCAAAGAGCGGGCTTGCCTCCTGGAACACCTCAAACGGCAGGTCCTCAAGATTGCAGCTACGCTTCTCACACATCAGGACCAGATGGCCCACCACGGCATGTGCCTCGCGGAACGGCAGACCACGCTTAGCCAGGTAATCGGCAACATCGGTGGCGGCAAGGTGTCCCACGCCGCACTCGCACGCCATGGCATCCTCGTTGACGGTCCAAGTCGAAATCATACCGGCCATAACCGACAGGCACTGCATGAGCGTATGGGCGGTATCGAGCGCGCCCTCCTTGTCCTCCTGCAAGTCCTTGTTATAAGCAAGCGGCAGGCCCTTCATGGTCACGAGCAGCTGCACCAGGTTGCCATACACACGGCCGCTCTTGCCGCGGATAAGCTCGGCAAAGTCGGGATTCTTCTTCTGCGGCATGATGGACGAGCCGGTGGAGTAGGAGTCTGAAAGCGTGATAAAGCCAAATTCGGAGCTCGACCACAGCACGATCTCCTCGGAAAGACGCGACAGGTGCATGGCCATGACGGAGCCGGCGTAATGCAGATCGAGCAGGAAATCGCGGTCGGAAACCGCATCGAGCGAGTTGGGAATCACGCCCGCAAAGCCAAGCTCGGCAGCCGTCATCTGACGATCGAGCGGATAGCTCGTACCGGCAAGCGCGGCAGCACCCAGCGGGCAGTTGTCGGCGGCATCAAAGGCGGCCTTCAGGCGCGTAAAGTCACGCGCGAACATCCAGGAATACGCCAGCAGATGATGCGACAGCAGCACGGGCTGAGCGTGCTGCATGTGCGTGTAGCCCGGCAGAATCACCTTGTCGTACTTCTTAGCCGCATCCACCAGCACATGGCGCAGCTCAAGATTGGCCTCCATGAGCTCCTTGGCCAGCGCCTTGACGCCCAGGCGTGTGTCGGTCGCCACCTGGTCGTTGCGCGAACGTCCGGTATGCAAGCGCTTACCGGCCTCGCCGATGCGACGCGTCAGCTCGCTCTCGATGGACATATGAATGTCTTCGTCGTTGATGTCGAAGGTGAAGTTGCCGGCATCGATATCCTGTTCGATTCCAGTCAGGCCCTTGGCAATCGCTTGCTCGTCCTCGGCACTGATGATGCCCTGGGCCGCCAGCATTTTGGCATGCGCCTTAGAGCCGGCGATATCCTGCTTATAGAGATGTTTGTCGACCGGCAGCGACGCGCCAAACTCCTGCGTGACCTCGGCCACGCCCGCCTCAAAACGACCGCCCCAAAGAGCCATGGAACCGTCCCCTTTCTCCAAATACCAAAACAAGCGCCCAAAGCAATGCGCCATATCGCTAAAGCGATTTATCAACCGCTAGTTTTACACATTCCCCACCGTGCGCGAGGCTGACAAGCTAAATAGCGAAGAAGTGACGCACCATGCACTTGGCGCCCATGGATTCCCTCCTGAGGTTACCCTGCGAGGCGTCAATCCAGGCCTTCAGGCTCATGGGGACCTCCTCCACCTTGGCGGTATCGAGCTCGGGGGCAAGAGAAAGCAAAGAGTGTGCAATAGCGTCAAACATAGTAGGTACTCCTCAGATATATATAGGCGCAGAGCCGCCAAATTGATAGAAAGAGCCCCGCCGGACAACCCCGGCGGGGCTCGGACTCAGCCGCAGATGCGGCATCATATATGCGGGCGGAACGTAGGGGCCACCGATGTTAAGAAGTGTCAGCAAGCATAACGAAAGGTAGGGACCCCGTGCGCCCGTTATGTATCACGCGGATGGGCCGCGCGGATACCAAGGGAAGGAGGCGCTAGGCCTGGGCTGCAGCGGAGCTGGGACCCTGGACCTTAGCCCACGTCTTGAGCGACAGCGTATCGATCTCGATAAAGCCGGCGCTGGCCTTCTCATCAAACGTGGTGTCGCGGTCGTAGGTGGCCAGGCCGTAATCGTAGAGGCTGAAGGGGCTCTTGCGGCCGACGACATGGCAGTTGCCCTTAAAGAACTTCAGACGGACGGTGCCGGTCACGAACTTCTGGGTGTCGGCCATAAAGGCATCGAGCGCGTTTTTGAGCGGGCTGTACCACTGGCCGTTATACACGGCGGTGGCCCAATCCTGCTCAAGCTTAATCTTCTCCTTGAGCAGGTCGCCCTCAACGCAAATGTCCTCGAGCGCCTTGTGGGCGGTGATAAGCGTCAGGGCGCCGGGGACCTCATAGCACTCGCGGCTCTTGAGGCCCACCAGACGATCCTCGACCAGGTCCAGGCGACCAAAGCCATTGTCGCCGGAAATCTTGTTAAGGACGATGACGATCTCGGAGAGCTTCATCTTCTTGCCGTCGACGGCGACGGGCTTGCCCGCCTCAAACTCAATCTCGGTGTAGGTCGGGGCGTCGGGCGTATCCTCGGGGTTCTTGGTCATAACCCAGGCGTCGTCGAGCGGCTCGTTCCAGGGATCCTCCAGGTGACCGCACTCAATGGCGCGACCCCACAGGTTGTCGTCGATGGAATAGGGGTTGTCGTTGGTACCCTCGGGAACCGGCACGTTGTGGGCGTGGGCGTAGGCGACCTCGTCCGGACGGCACTTCAGGTCCCACTCGCGAACCGGGGCGATGACCTTAAGCTCGGGGTCGAGGGCCTTGACGGCAGCCTCAAAACGAACCTGGTCGTTACCCTTGCCGGTGCAGCCATGGGCGACGTAGGTCGCGTCAAACTCGTGGGCGACCTCGACAAGCTTCTTGGCAAGCAGCGGACGGGAAAGAGCGGAGAGCAGCGGATACTTGTTCTCGTACATGGAGTTTGCGGCGATGGCCTTGGTCAGGAACTCATCGGAGAACTCGTCGCGCAGGTCGAGCACCTGACAATCCAGAACGCCCAGGTCGAGGGCCTTCTGCTTCTTGGCATCCAGGCCGGTCTCCTCCTGGCCCACATTGCCGCAGACGCAAACGACATCGAGATTCTTCTCGTCCTGGAGCCACTTGACACATACGGATGTATCAAGACCACCAGAATATGCGAGAACGACTTTTTCCTTGCTCATGGCTGTTTCCTTTCGCCCTTGGTAGCTAGTTAGAACATCGGTCAGTTGCAAGTCACCTTGAGGTCAAAACCGTGCAATATCAGGTTAAATAGCAAAAATCAGCACATACATGCCCTAGAAACATGCAGCAATGTCGTGCTAAAACCCAACGACCTCAAAATGACTCTGTTGAGGCAATTCGCCCCATGCGGACAGAGACGATTGTTATCGTCGTCGGGAAATTGCGCGCTGGCGTCGGATGGCATTGTCTGCAGTAGTGATGATCTTTACGAACTGCATCTGCCTCTCCTTTCACCTATCGCCGGGCGCAATTCTAATATCGTAAACGGTACCTTTTCCTCGGTAAGCGGCTCATTCGCCGTCTCCGTTTTCGATGTTCGCTATATTACGATAAAGTGCTCGCTGCGCAAGCGACAAATTCAAATTTCTGAAAAGTTTTTTCATTAGTTTGTGAATTGCAGTGCAAATACGCACCATTCCTGCGAAAATACGCTCGATTACATAGCAGAGGGTCATTACGCCCGAAACAATCTGGAAACGGAAAGGCGCATTTATGCAGACTTATGAATCAGACGCTAACATCGGCAACATTAAACTCATCGCCGTCGACATGGACAAGACGCTTCTCACCGACGAGCGCGTGTTGCCGCAGGGTCTTGATGAGCGCCTGGACAAGCTCGCCGACGCCGGCATCGTATTCTGCCCCGCCAGTGGACGCCCTGCCCCCAAACTCGAGGAGATGTTCGAGGGCATCAAGAACCGCCTTGCTTTTTGTCCCGACAACGGAGCGTGCGTGATCTATCGCGGAAGCTATATCTATAAGAGTAATATCGACGTGGAGCTGTACCAGCAGGTCTTGAGCCGCGCCTCGGAGGATCCGCGCGCTGTCCCCGTCCTGTGCTGCTACGACGAGTTCTACGTGCTTGCCCGCGACCATCAATACCACGACGAGATCAGCGTCTACTACAACACAATCAACTACGTCGACAGCTTTGAGAGCATTGATATCGAGTCCAACAAGATCTCGATCTTCTTCCCCGCCTATGATGCCGAGCCCGCATTCCGCGAGACCTATAGCCCCGAGTTCTCGGACAAGCTCTACGTCACCAACGCCGGGCGCGAGTGGATCGACTTTATGAACCTGGGCGTCGACAAGGGCGCCGGCGTCGCGCACCTGTGCGAGCACCTGGGCATTGATATCGCCGACGCCGCCGCCGTGGGCGATACTTACAACGATATCCCCATGCTCGAGCGCGTCGGACATAGCTTTATCGTGGACAATGCCGAGGAGCACATGAACGCACACGCCAAGTGGCGTATTCCGAGCAACAACGACGGGGGCGTACTGACGCTCATCGACGCCATCTTGGCGGCTCGTTAACGTGGCTCGTCGGACCTGGCCGGGTGGCATGGGTTATCTTTTCGCTCGGTCAGGTCCTGCGCAAGACGAAAGCCACATTAAGTGGCTTTCTTTGCGTGCGGAATCTACGAAAAGTGAACCCAGGCCGCCCGGCCAGGTCCTG
>CAJKGV010000058.1:0-9892 GCA_905199455.1 Collinsella aerofaciens
AAGGCCCTGCCTCGTCCCGAACGCGATGCCTGCCTGCTGAGGCTCAGGCGGGCGCATCTCACGGTCAAGCAAATTGCCCGTATCACCGGTATCGGCGCCACAAGCGTGACCAAGGCCACTGCAGGCTGGAACGAGGCGGCGTGAGGCAGGGGCCGGAGCCAGTCAGTGCGCCGCATGCGTGCTTCATGTCTGTCCCCAATGCGTGAAAACACTCATGTAAGTCTGTCCCCAATGAGTGCAATGAGTGCAAAAAAGGCGCCCTCCGTAGGGGAGGGCGCCTTTGGTAAGTTCTATGTGAACGCGAGGTCTTTGACCCGGAGAGTCCGAGGTACTTGTTGGTAAGACCTTATTTAGGAGCGCGCAACCTTGCCGGACTTGAGGCAGGTGGAGCAAACGTTCATCTTACGACGGTGACCATCGACGACGACGTAGACGCGCTGGATGTTGGGGCGGAACTTACGGTTGGTGACGCGGTGAGAGTGGCTGATGGAGCGACCGGCAACGGGGTGCTTACCGCAAACTTCGCAAACTTTGGACATAACTGACCCTCCTTGGGCGACAAACGAACATGTCGCGTTAACAAACAAGCCTGAACTATAGCACAGAAGCAGCTCCCTGTGCGTAATCTACACAGAGATATTCCTCTTTTGGCGATAGTGCCCACGCTACGGCCCTGGACGTAGATCCGATTTGCGTGCAGCAGAGGGGATTATGCCAGCTCGAACCAAGGTTTTCAAGCTCGTCCCACAAATATATATAGGTTTATGGAGTGTTGGGCTCCGTTTACGGATTGCTCTGTATTTATGCTCGCAATTAAGCTCGAGGTTGGCTACACTATCCCTTGACCATTAAAGGGGTACGAGATACCCACATGGAATTACATTGCTGCCAAAGAGCAGCCCTTCCTGTGGGTGTCTGGTCCGCTTTGAGCGGTCGGGCATCTATTTTTTTGACTGTGTCAGCAGTCAAGACATGTGAGGAAGGAGATCGATGGGCACGACTTCCCCCAAGGCGGTCATCATGGACGAGACCGCCGTCAATCGAGCGATGACCCGCATCGCGCACGAGATTCTCGAGCGCAACGAGGGCTGTGAAGACCTCGCTCTGGTCGGCATCGTCACGCGCGGCGACCTTCTGGCAAAGAAGCTCGCCGAGGAGATCAAGGAGATCGAGGGCGTCGACGTTCCGCTCGGCAGCCTGGACATCAGCTTCTACCGCGATGACTATGCGACCAATTTCGCTCCCGCGATCCACGCTACCAACATTCCCTTCAGCGTCGACGGCAAGCGCGTCGTGCTGGTGGACGACATCCTGTATACGGGCCGTACTATCCGCGCCGCTCTGGATGCCGTCATGGACCTGGGCCGTCCGAGCCGCATCGAGCTGGCAGTTCTCGTTGACCGCGGCCACCGTGAGCTCCCCATCTCGCCGGACTTTGTCGGCAAGAACGTTCCCTCGTCGCATGAGGAGAACGTACACCTATATATGAAGGAAGTTGACGGCCACACAGCCGTCGAGATTAACGACGTCGCGCCGGGTTCCCACGTGGGCTCCGCGCCGCTGGGAGGTGAGTAGTACCGTGGCGTTCAACCATAAGCACCTGATCGACATTACCGAGTACTCCGAAGAGGACATCAAGCTCATCCTCGAGACCGCCAAGGCGTTCTCCGAGGTCAACGAGCGTGCTATCAAGAAGGTCCCCACGCTCAAGGGCAAGACCATCGTCAACATGTTCAACGAGCCCTCGACGCGCACCCGCAGCTCCTTCGAGCTCGCCGAGAAGCGTCTTTCGGCCGACAGCCTTAACTTTGGCGGCTCCTCGACCTCCACGGTCAAGGGCGAGAGCCTTGTCGACACCGTCGAGACCCTCAACGCCTACAAGATCGACTGCATCGTCGTGCGCGATAAGCACGCCGGCGCTCCCTACATCGTCACGCAGAACTCGCCTGCGAGCGTCATCTGCGCCGGTGACGGCAAGCACAACCATCCTACGCAGGCCCTACTCGACCTGTACACCATCTGGGAGCACAAGGGTGACTTCCACGGTCTGAAGGTCGCCGTCGTCGGCGATATCGCCCACTCCCGCGTTTGCGGCTCGCTGATTCCCGCCCTTAAGATCATGGGCTGCGAGACCTACGCCGTCGCCCCCGGCACGCTGCTGCCGCCGGCGCCCGAGGTCCTGGGCTGCGACCACGTGACGAGCGACCTCGATTCCGTCCTGCCCGAGCTGGACGTCGTCTACATGCTGCGCGTGCAGCAGGAGCGTCTCGAGGGTGCCCCGTTCCCGACCATTCGCGAGTACCACAAGCTCTTCGGCCTGACCAAGGACCGCGAGAAGCTCATGAAGCCCGACGCGATCATCTGCCACCCGGGCCCCATCAACCGCGGCGTCGAGTTCGACTCCTATATGGCCGACCACCCGCAACGCTCCGTCATCCTGGAGCAGGTCTACGCCGGTATCTGCGTGCGTATGGCTATCCTGTATCTGCTGCTTGGAGGTGCCGATAATGGCCTTGCTTCTTAAGAATGCCCACGTCGTCGACCCGTCCGTCGAGCTTGACGGTGTCGTTGACGTCCTGATTGACGGCGACAAGATCGCCGAGGTCGGCGAGAATCTCGCTGTCGAGGGAGCCGAGGTCCGCGACCTTTCCGGCAAGTACCTCGTCCCCGGCCTGGTGGATATGCACGTTCACCTTCGCGAGCCCGGCTACGAGGTCAAAGAGGACATCGAGAGCGGTACCCGCGCAGCTGCCAAGGGCGGCTTTACCGGCGTGTGCGCCATGCCCAACACCGATCCCGTAACCGATAACGGCACTGTCGTGGAGTTCGTCAAGTCCCGCGCTGCCGAGGTCGGCCACTGCCGCGTCTATCCGTCGGGCGCCATGACCCGCGGTCTTAAGGGCGAGGCCATGTCCGAGATGGGCGATATGGTCGCCCACGGCGCCGTCGCCTTCACCGATGACGGTCGCGGCGTGCAGGGCGCGGGCATGCTCCGTCGCTGCATGGACTACGGCAAGATGTTCGGCAAGGTCTTCATGAGTCACTGCCAGGACGAGGATCTGGTCGGCCATGGCCAGATCAACGAGGGCAAGGTCTCGACCCGTCTGGCCCTCGAGGGTTGGCCGGCTGCCGGCGAGGAGCTCCAGATCGCCCGCGACATCGAGATCGCCAAGCTGACCGGTGCCAAGCTGCACATCCAGCACATCTCCACCGCCCATGGCCTGGAGATCGTGCGTGCCGGTAAGGCCGCTGGCGTTCAGGTTACCTGCGAGGCTACCCCGCACCACATGTTCCTGACCGAGAACGACCTGGACGAGACCTACAACACCTCGCTCAAGGTCAATCCGCCGCTGCGTACCGAGGAGGATGCCGAGGCCATCCGTCAGGGCGTCATCGACGGCACCGTCGACGCTATCGTCACCGACCACGCTCCCCACACCCCGTGGGAGAAGGCCCGCGAGTTCGAGCTTGCGCCCTTTGGCATGATCGGTCTCGAGACCTCGCTGTCGCTCGTGCTCACCGAGCTGGTCAACACGGGCAAGATGAGCGTGGGCCGCATGGTCGAGCTCATGGCCATCAAGCCGCGTGAGATTCTGGGCCTCGACCAGGTTCAGGTCAAGGCGGGCTCCGTTGCCGACCTGACCGTGTTCGATCCCGCTGCCACCTGGACGGTCGGCGAGGACGGATACGAGTCGCGTGCCGAGAACTCCGGTTTTGCCGGTCGCACACTCACCGGTCGTGCCACCGATGTGTTTGTCGGCGGCAAGCAGACGCTCGCCGACGGCTGCATCTGCTAGCATAGCCTTATCGCTTTTGTGCGCGGTGCCCTTGCGGTGCCGCGCTTTCTGTTCGTTTTGACCATGCAACCGCATGGGGGATTGGAGCGTCTATGCCCACACCTTCCACTGCACGCATGCACGACTTCGAGGTCGTCTCGAACCAGGAGATCGCCGACGGCATCTTCTCGCTCGTCATCTCGGCCCCCAAGCTTGCAAGTGCGCTCAAGCCCGGTCAGTTTGTGAACATTGCCGTGCCCGGCGATGCGTCCTCGCTGCTTCGCGTGCCCCTGAGCTTCTATCGCGCCGACGCCCAGGCCGGTATCGTCGAGCTGTGGTACGCCGTCGTGGGCGACGACACCCGTCGTCTGTCGCAGATGGCCCCCGGCTCCAAGTCCAACCTGTTGGGCCCTGGCGGCCGCGGCTGGCTTGTTCCCGAGGGCACCAGGAAGGCGCTGCTCGTGGCGGGCGGCATCGGCGTTCCGCCCGTGCTCTGCCTTGCCGGCAAGCTTGTCGAGCAGGGCGTGGATGTCGACGTTTGCCTGGGCTTTGGCACCGCTTCCAAGGCCGTGGGTGTCGATGAGTTCCGCGTGCTTGGCGCCTCGGTTAACGTGTGCACCGATGATGGCACGCTGGGCACGCACGGTTTTTGCACCGACCCGGCAGCCGAGCTGCTCGGAGAGGGCGGCTACGACTATGTGGCCAGCTGCGGCCCCGCTGTCATGATGAAGAAAGTCGCCGCCGCTGCCGCCGAGGCCGGTGCGTACTGCGAGGTGTCGCTCGAGCGCATGATGAGCTGTGGCTTTGGCGCCTGCAACACCTGCAATGTCGAGACGGTCGACGGTATGAAGGGTGCTTGCATGTGCGGCCCCGTGTTCGATGCTTCCAAGGTGGTGGTCTTCTAGTGGGTACCGTGAACATGGCCGTCGATTTCGGCGGCGTCAAGATGCAGAACCCCATCAACACCGCAGCCGGTACCTTTGGCTACGGTTGGCAGTTCCAGAACTTCTTCGATGTCTCCCAGCTGGGCGCCATCACCACCAAGGGTTGCGCTGCCGAGCCCTGGCCCGGCAACCCCGCGCCCCGTATGGCCGAGATTCCCGGCGGCATGATCAACTCCGTGGGCCTTCAGAACCCTGGCGTGGCTGCCTTTGCCCGTGAGTCCGGTCCGTGGCTGGAGCAGCTCTCCAAGGACGGTTGTCAGGTCATCTGCCAGGTTGCCGGCCACTCCGTTGACGAGTTTGTCCGCGCACTAGAGATGTATGTCGAGCTGTGCCCCTGGGCTGCCGGCTACGAGATCAACGTGAGCTGCCCTAATATCGCCGCCGGCGGTGCCGCCATGGGCTCCACGCCCGAGGGCGCCTCTTCCGTTATGGCTGCCTGCCGCAAGGTGACCGATAAGCCGCTGTTCGTGAAGATGGCGCCGGTCAACGTCGCCGAGATTGCCAAGGCCCTCGAGGCTGCCGGTGCCGACGGCCTTTCGGTCATCAACTCCATCCAGGGCATGGCCATCGACGTCCATACCCGCAAGTCCCGCGTGGCCAAGCCCAAGGGTGGCCTTTCGGGCCCGCTGTGCCACCACATCGCCGTGCGCATGGTCTGGGAGGTCGCCCAGGCTGTCGATATCCCCATCAACGGTGTCGGCGGTGTCATGACCGGCGAAGATGCGGCCGAGTTTATCCTGGCCGGCGCCACCTGCGTGTCGGTCGGCATGGCCAACTTCGTCGATCCGTGCGCTTCGCTCAAGATCGCGCACGAGCTCGAGGCCTGGGCCGAGTCTCAGGGCGTGAAGGACATCAACGAACTGGTAGGTGCGTTCGAATGCTAGAGACCGATGCCCGCGACCGTGTTATCGTCGCCCTCGACTGCGACCGTGAGCGTGCGCTCGAGCTTGCCCACGAGCTTTCGGGCCATGCCGCCTGGCTCAAGGTTGGCATGACGCTCTATTACGCCGAGGGTCCTGAGATCGTCAAGACGTTCAAGGATTTGGGCTTTAAGGTCTTCCTTGACCTCAAGTTCCATGATATTCCGCATCAGGTTCGCGGTGCCGCCCGCTCGGCCTCGCTTGCCGGTGCCGATCTGCTTTCGGTCCACGGCTTGGGTTCGGGCGCCATGCTCGCTGCCTGCCGCGAGGGCGCCGAGGAGGCGCGCGAGGACCGCGCCAAGCTCGTCGCCATCACCGTGCTCACGAGCATGAACCAGGATGCCTTGAGCGAGATCGGCGTCGAGTCGCCCGTGGCCGAGGAGGCCGCCCGCCTGGCAAAGCTCGCTCAGGCCAACGGCATCGACGGAATCGTGTGCTCGCCGATGGAGGCTTACGGCATGCGTGAGCTGCTGGGTCCCGATGCCCTGATCGTGACTCCGGGTGTGCGTCCGGTGGGTGCCGCCCTTGGTGACCAGTCCCGCGTGGCGACGCCTTCCCAGGCTATCGAGCGTGGCGCAAGCCACATTGTGGTGGGCCGTCCCATCACCGGTGCCGACGATCCGGTTGCCGCCTTTGACGCTATTGTCGCTGAGCTGGTCGAAAACGTCGCCTAAAAGATTCCCCTAAGTCACCACTTTTGGGTCTCATTAGCACAAAATAGCCCCTGTGCCTGCGTAAACTTTCCCATCCTTTGTGTGGAATCGCAGGTCAGGGGCTTAACTTTGGGCGCAGTATATTGCACTTTTTGCGGGTATCGTCTAACCTATGGAGCCGCGATTGGGCATTTTGTACGTTCTACGTGCTAAAATGCCAATTATTGAATCAGATATAACCCAACTTTTTGGAGGTACGAATGGCACTCCCTCAGCTTACCGATGAGCAGCGCAAGCAGGCTCTTGAGAAGGCTGCTGCCGCACGTCACGCCCGCGCTGAGCTTCGCGAGCAGATCAAGAAGGGCGAGAAGTCCCTCGAGTCCGTGCTCAACTCCGATGACCCCATCGCTTCCCGCATGAAGGTTTCCACCCTCATCGAGTCTCTCCCTGGTTATGGCAAGGCCAAGGCCGCCAAGATCATGGAGGAGCTCGGTATCTCCGCTACCCGTCGCGTCCAGGGCCTCGGCGTCCGTCAGCGCGAGCAGCTCCTCGAGCAGCTGACCAAATAAGTGAGCGCTCAGGATTCCAAGCTCTTTGTGATTTCTGGACCGTCAGGCGCAGGCAAGGGCACGCTCGTCACTCGTGTGCGCGAGCGCCGCTCGAACCTGGGCCTGACGGTTTCGGCTACCACGCGAGCACCACGCAAAGGTGAGGTCGACGGCGTCAACTACTTTTTTCTGACGCGCGAGGAGTTCGACCGCCGCGTGGCAAACGGTGAGTTTGTTGAGTGGGCCGAGGTCCACGGTAACTGCTATGGCACGTTGGTGAGCGAGGTCACATCCAAGCTCGCCTCTGGTTCGTCTCTGATTTTGGAGATCGATGTCCAGGGCGCCCTGCAGGTGAAGGAGCGTTTCCCCGAGGCCGTGCTGATCTTTATCAAGCCGCCTTCGCTTGAGGTGCTCCGCGAGCGTCTAGTCGGTCGCGGTACCGAGACGCCCGAGACGATTGAGCTGCGTATGGCAAACGCCGCCGATGAGCTTGCCCTTGCCGACCGCTACGACGACGTCGTGGTGAATGACGATCTCGACCGCGCGACCGATGAGCTCGTTCGCGTTCTCGATATGCATGAAAGGATCTGAGGTCCGTGTCCGTTGTAAAGCCTTGCATTGACGATCTTCTGGAGAAGACCGATCACAACCGCTTCCTGCTCGCTTCGCTTGCCTCCAAGCGCGCCTGCGACATTAACAGCATGCTGCGTGGCCAGCACAACCGCGTGCTTGCCGTCCAGGATGTCGATGACATCACCATCGGGCTTTCCGGTGCCGATACCATCTCGATGGCTATGGACGAGATTGTCGACGGCGACATCTCTTACGATGAGGCCCGTTACGAGAAGGCGCTCGGCCACAAGGTTGCTGAAGCCTAAATGGCGGCTCGCGTCTGCCTGGTCCACTATCACGAGGTTGGACTGAAGGGCAAGAACCGCGCACATTTTGAGCATATCCTCATGGATAACATCAAGGCGGCCTTGGCCGCCTTTTCCGTGAATGCCGTGTCTCGAATTTCCGGTTATATCCTCGTGACCTTTAACGAGCATCAGGCCGATGAGGCGGCGCGTGTCATTCGCACCGTTCCCGGCGTTGCTCGCGTGTCTTTGGCGTATCACACCAATCGCGACCCTCAGGAGTACTGTGCCGCCGCCGTCAAGGCGCTGCGCGAGTTTGGTTCCTTCGATTCGTTTAAGGTGCATGCCAAGCGCTCCAATACCGACTATGAGCTCACCTCGATTGACATCAATCGTCAGGTGGGCGAGGTGTTGTGTGAGGCCTTCCCCGATAAAAAGGTTCAAATGCACGACCCCGATGCCATGGTGCACGTACTGGTGGTTCAGGGTAGCGTTTATGTGTACGCGCGCTCCGAGCGCGGCGTGGGCGGTCTTCCGGTGGGTTCTGCCGGCAAGGTCGTGACGCTGCTGTCGTCGGGTATCGATTCTCCGGTGGCGACTTGGATGCTCGCGCGTCGCGGTGCGGTGTGCGTGCCGGTACATTTCTCCGGTCGTCCGCAGACGCCCGATACGAGCGAGTATTTGGTGCAGGACATCATCCGTGCGCTTGAGCCGGGTGTCCAGATCGGCCGCCTGTACGTGGTGCCGTTTGGTGACTGCCAGCGTGAGATTTCGGTCACCTGTCCCAGCAACCTGCGCGTGATCATGTATCGCCGCATTATGTATTCGGTTGCCGAGCGCATTGCACACATCGAGGGCGCCAAGGCCATCGTTACGGGTGAATCGCTTGGGCAGGTTGCCTCTCAAACGCTCGAGAACATCATGGCCGTCAACGAGGCCGTGAAGATCCCCGTGTTCCGTCCTCTCATCGGTTCGGACAAGCAGGAGATCATCGCGCGCGCCGAGGAGATCGGTACGTTCGATATCTCGACTGAGGCCGCTCCCGACTGCTGCACGCTGTTTATGCCGCGCCGTCCCGAGACGCACGCTAAACTCGATGCCGTGCACGAGGCCTGGGAGTTGTTCGATCACGAGGAGATGATCGAGCGCCTGCTCAAGCAGACCGAGTACATCGACTTCGAGAGCAACACGTATAAGGCCCCTAAGACCTTAAAACGTAAACATTCGGAGCTTGCTCCGCGTGAGATTTACCAAGATCACGAGTAAATTTGTGCATAGACCGATGATGCGCTTGCATCGTCGGTCTTTTGCTATCTGGGCATTTTGCGACTAAGTGCTCATTTGCTGACGTGTGCCTGAATAAATGGACATTATTTCGCAAGGTTTTGGTCGGCTTTTGGTTTGACCGCGAAAACCGGTTTTGGAGCGTGGCTGTTGCAGGGCTCTTTTCCTGACACGATGTTGTTGGGAGGTTTTGCTATGGCGCAGCGCGAACAACACGAACGGGTCAAACGGATGGACCGCTTGGCGGACAAGCTGCTCGGTCATAAGGCAGTGGTGATGGCGATACTGGTTGTCATTGCGATGGCGAGCGGCTTGGCGATGGCGAACCTTGGCGGCGGTGCTAGCGGCGTGTCTTTTGAGCGGACTGATGGTTCGGGCTCGTTGGTGGAGCCGGGATCCGGCGATGCTTCGAGCGGAAAGACATCCGAAGGCTCTTCGCCTAAGGCGTCTGCTGCGGCAGAGGTCTATGTCGATGTTGATGGCGCCGTTGTGTCGCCCGGCGTATATCGTCTCAAGGACGGCGCGCGGGTGGCTCAGGCGATTGATGCCGCCGGCGGGCTAGCGCCCGAGGCAGACGTTACGGGGCTCAATCGGGCATCTAAGGTCACTGATGGACAAAAAATCCATGTTCCAACGGTAGGGGAGCAGCAGGCGTCCATTGCGGAAGCCGGTGTTGATGGTGGGGTTTCCGCATCATCGGGCGCGGGTGGCGCAACAGGCCTAGTAAACATCAATACGGCAAGCGCAGAAGAGCTGCAGATGCTTTCGGGCATCGGCCCCTCCATGGCCCAGTCGATTATCGATGAGCGGACAAAGAACGGTGCTTTTTCTTCGGTTGACGATCTGATGCGTGTGTCGGGAATCGGCGAGAAGAAGCTTGCCAAAATCAAAGATTGCATCTGCGTATGAG
>CAJKGV010000059.1:0-9842 GCA_905199455.1 Collinsella aerofaciens
GCATTAAAAGGTATTATATCTAAAAAAATGTTATAAACAAACGCTTTCTATGCGATATCTTATGCATCTTGTTCTTCCTAGTATTGGGTTATCCGCTGGAGCATCCGATCAAGGAGGGCAAATGAGTAAGTTAAAACATGGGTTTGACTCCGACTTTTTATGGGGCGGAGCCATATCGTGCTCGCAGGCCGATGGCGCCTGGAATGAGGGCGGAAAGGGAAAGTCGACGCAGGATTGTCGATGGCTGGATGGTACCTGGACTCATGACCAGATTGAGGACAAGCATCAAAACAACCCCTTCTGCCATGACGAACTAATGAACGCTCTCGCAGATGATGGTGTTGAGTTCTACCCGTTTAGGCGCGGTAACGACTTCTATCATCACTACCGTGAGGACATCGCGCTTTTTGCGGAGATGGGCCTCAAGCTGTTCCGCACTTCTATTTGCTGGAGCCGAATCTATCCTAACGGAGATGATCTTGAGCCTAACCGCGAAGGCATCGAGTGGTATCGAAGCATGCTGGGTGAGTGCAAAAAGCACGGCATTAAAACCTTCGTCACCATGCTCCACTATGACATCCCGGTAAATCTTGTCACCACATATGGGGGATGGAAGAATCGCAAGACGATTGATTTCTTCGCCCGCTATGTCGAGACAATCGTTACGGAATTGGGCGATCTGGTCGATTTCTGGCTGCCTTTTAACGAGTTCAATGCAGCGCGTTTTTCGCCTTGGGACGGGGTCTGTCTGGTCAAAGACGAAGAGGGGGAGAACTTCGATCGAGCCATCTTCCAGTGCCTGCACCACGAGTTCGTTGCCAATGCGCGTGCCGTCGAGATTGTCCATCGTCTTTCGCCCGATACTCCCGTTGGCGGCATGATCGCTCGATTCTGTACGTATCCCGCCACCTGCCGTCCCGAAGATAACATGCAGGCTATTCACGACGACCAGTATTCCAACTGGTTCTATACGGACGTGATGGCTCGTGGAAAATACCCCGCTTATATGAATCGCTATTTCGATGCGTGTGATATCGAGATTCAAATGGAACCGGGCGATGAAGAGCTCATCGCTCGCAACACGGTCGACTTCCTGGCCTTTTCGTACTACTTTTCCCAGGTATCCACCTGCGATCAGGGATGGGAGAAGACTGCGGGTAATCTGGTCATGGCAAACAAGAACCCTTATCTCGAGACGAGTGAGTGGGGCTGGCAGCTCGATCCCATTGGCCTGAGGGTTACCCTTAACCAGATGTATGACCGCTATGGGCTGCCTCTGTATATCGCCGAGAACGGCCTCGGTACATCTGATGTAGTCGAGGAGGATGGCAGCATCCACGACGAGTATCGAATCGATTATTTGCGCCAGCACATAAAGTGCCTTAAAGAAGCGGTGATCGATGGCGTTGACGTGCGCGGATACATGATCTGGGGATTCATTGACCTTGTTGCCTGCGGTCCTCTTACGATGGACAAGCGCTACGGGCTTATCTATGTCGATCTGGATAATTGCGGCAACGGCACTGCGGAGCGCTCGCGTAAAGACTCTTTCTATTGGTATCAGAAATGTATCGCCACTAATGGCGAGGATCTTGGGTAGGAGTGATTGTCGTGGCAGACAAGAAGGAACTGGCCGCTCGTGTCCTCGAGCTCGTGGGCGGCGCCGATAACGTTGTTATGGCAACGCACTGCATTACAAGGCTCAGATTCAACCTGAAGGACGATAGCAAGGCAGACCTGGAGGCCCTAAAGACGCTTGACGGCGCCTTGGGCGCGCAGGTTAAAGACGGACAGTGGCAAGTTATCATCGGCGCCAGCGTGGGGTCGGTATATGACGAATTGGAGCCCATGCTAGGTGACAGGATGGGTGGCGAGGTCTCCGCCGACGCCGAGCAGCCTGAGCTCCAAAAAGGTTCGGCTCGCGTATTCGATATCATCACCGGCATCTTTTCCGCTATCATTCCCGCACTGGTGGCGGGAGGCATCGTAAAGGGCATCCTGGCTGCTATCGCGGCTTTTGGAATCGACACGGGTGCCGGCGACTTTGCGATATTCAATATGATTTCGGATATCCCGTTCTACTTCTTGCCGTTTTTGCTGGCAATGTCTACAGCTGATAAGTTCCGGGTCAACCGTTCGCTTGCGCTTTGTGTTGCCGGATCGCTGATGTACCCGACCATTGTCAACGCTGTCGGTACGGGCGAGACGCCCCTTGCGCTGTTCGGTTTTGCGGTGCCGATTTTTAGCTACGCCGATTCCGTGTTCCCGGTCATCTTTGGCGTCATTGGCTTGTCCTTTGTATATCGCGCAATCGACAAAGTCGTGCCGGATCTTTTTAAGCTCGTTGTCGTTCCGGCGCTCTCCCTTGCTATCGTGATTCCCGTCAACCTGTTTGTGCTCGCTCCGATTGGTGCCTGGTGCGGTCTTGGTCTTGCCAACGGTATCGTTTGGCTATTCTCGACGTTAGGCCCCGTTGCCGGTTTTCTGCTGGGCTTCTTTATGCCGCTTATCGTGCTCTTCGGCATGCATCAGTCAACGAGCCCTATCCAGATTTCCAATATCGCAACGCTTGGGTATGACTATCTGCTCCCGATCTCTTTCTGCCATAACCTCGCCGAAAGCGGTGCGTCTTTTGGTGCAGCCCTGCGCATGACCGACGAAAAGCTCAAGTCCGCTGCAATGACGTGCGCCTTCTCAGCATTTATGGGAATTTCCGAGCCCGCCTTGTTTACCGTTCAGGTTCCTAACAGGACTCCGCTCATCGCTGCGATGATTGCGGATGGCATTGGCGGTGCGCTTACCGTTGTTCTCGGCGCAAAGTGCTTCGGCTTTGTTATGCCCGGCATTACCTCGTTGCCCGTTTATGCCGATCCAAGCGGCAATCCCATGAACCTGATCATGATTGTCGTCTGCATCGCTTTGACTTGGGTTATCTCTGCGGCGCTCTCGTTTGCGCTCTATGGTCGTTTCGACAAAAGGTAACGACGTTTTGAGATAGACAATATTAATCGGCCGCTCGCCGGGGAATCGTTCTGCGACGCCCCAGCGAGCGGCATTTTATTGGTGGGGCGTGTCGTGTCGCCAACGGCGGCATGCCGCCTCGCCGCGCTAGTTGCGTCTGCCGCCTCCGTTGGCGCCCTGACGCCCCTGTGCCGCGCGATTGCGACCGGCAGTGTTCTGCGCGCGGGACATACCGCCGTGACCCTTGCTGCCCTTGGGCCCCTTGCCGGCGGCGCCACCGTGGGCCTTGCCGCCCTTCTTGCCGGTGCCATGCCCACCGCCGGCAGACGTCTCGCCCGGGCGTGGCGGCACGGGGCGAATCAGGCAAAGCTTGGTATAGCCGATCAGATCACGACGCCCGGCCTTCTCTAGCGCCTCGCGCACCAGCTTGTAGTTCTCGGGCTTGCGATACTGGATGAGCGCGCGCTGCATGGCCTTCTCATGCGGGTCGCGCGCCACGTAGATCGGCTGCATGGTGCGCGGATCTACACCGGTGTAGTACATGCAGGTCGACATGGTGGACGGGGTGGGGTAGAAGTCCTGTACCTGCTCGGGCATGTAGCCCATGTCGCGCACGGCTTCGGCAAGGTCCACGGCTTCCTTCATGGTTGAACCGGGGTGGCTCGAGATCAGATACGGCACCACGTACTGCTTGAGTCCGTATTCGCGATTCAAGCGTTCAAATTTACGGCAGAATGCGTCGTAGACAGCTCGGCTCGGCTTGCCCATCACGGACAGCACCGCGTCGCTCACGTGCTCGGGCGCTACGCGCAGCTGGCCCGAGACATGGTGTTCCAGCAGCTCGCGTAAAAACTCGTCCGAGGCATCGGCCATGGTGTAGTCAAAACGGATGCCGCTGCGCACGAAGACCTTTTTGACGCCCGGCAGCTGGCGCAGGTCGCGCAACAGCTGCGTGTAGCCGCTTTCGTCGACCACCATGTTCTTGCACACGCTCGGCCACAGACAGCGCTTGTTCTTGCACACGCCGTGCTTGAGCTGCTTGTCGCAGGCGGGACGGCTAAAGTTGGCCGTCGGTCCGCCTACGTCGTTGATGTAGCCCTTAAACTCGGGATCGCGCGTGAGCAGCTCTGCCTCGCGCATGATCGAGTCGTGGCTGCGCATCTGCAACACGCGACCTTGGTGGAAGGTGAGGGCGCAAAACGAGCATTCACCAAAGCACCCGCGGTTGGAGCTGATTGAAAACTTGATCTCGGCAAAGGCCGGTACGCCGCCCGCCGCGTCGTAGTCGGGATGCCAATCGCGTGCGTAGGGGAGCTCGGCCACCTCGTCCATCTCATCGGTCGTCAACGTCGCCGACGGCGGGTTCTGCACCACATAGACGCTGTTGGGATAGGGCTCTACCAGGCGATGTCCGGTGATGGGGTCCATATTCTGCTGTTGCACGTTAAAGCTGCGTGCGTAGTTGAGCTTGTCGGCGGTAAGGTCGTCCCAGCTGGGTAGCAGGTCGTAGTCGTAGACCTCGTCGAGCGAGCCTGTGCGGTAGACGGTGCCGTTGATATAGGTGATCTGATCGATGGGCAGCCCCGCGTCGAGCGCGTCGGCAATCTCGACAATCGCGTGCTCGCCCATGCCGTAGATGAGGATGTCGGCGCCCGAGTCGAGCAGCACCGAGCGCTTGAGCTTATCCTGCCAGTAGTCGTAGTGGGCCAGGCGGCGCAGGCTTGCCTCGATGCCGCCGATGATGATGGGGGCGTCCTTAAACGTCTGGCGGATGAGGTTGCCGTAGACCGTGACGGCTCGGTTGGGACGGCGCCCCTCCTCGCCACCGGGGGTATAGGCGTCGGTGTGGCGGCGGTGTTTGGTCACCGAATAGTGGTTGACCGTGGAGTCCATGTTGCCGGCACTGACCAAAAAGCCCAGGCGCGGCTCGCCGAGCACAGTGATGCTGGCGGGGTCGGTCCAGTCGGGTTGGCAGATGATGCCCACCTTGTAGCCGTGCGCGTCGAGGACGCGGCTAATGATGGCCATGCCAAAGCTGGGATGGTCCACGTAGGCGTCGCCGCAGATGTAGACGAAGTCGCACTGGTCCCAGCCGCGCGCATCCATATCGGCGCGGCTGACGGGGAGGAACTTATCGCGGCCCGGGCGCCAGGGGCGGGCGGGCGTCGCTTGGGAATGCTTGGTGCGGGCGACCGTGGCCTGCGCCTTGCCGCCGCGCTTTTGCTGCTGGCCCTGTTTGCCCTGCTGACTGCGCTGGTTGTTCTGAGCGTGCTGAGGCTTTTTTGCCACGATCCCTCCCGGTGTCTGTATGCTGCACGTAATTGTAACCAGTCTTTTTGGGACGGGGCTAAAAAGACTGGGGGAGTACATGAGCTGGGGGATCGGCGCGTCGATACGGGGATCGTTTGTTTCCAGACTGTGTATCTGCGCGTTGGAGAACCCGTCTCGCGCGCACGCCATGTTGTCAATGGGTTACAGTATGAACGGCGGTTATGTTTCCGCCAACGCACGAGAGAGTCGTCAACAAGGAGGATGCACGACGATGCAGCGTGCCAAACAGATATCGGAGTCTATTGAGCTGGGCATCATCTTGGCGCTCGCCGGTGGCTTTATGGACGTGTATTCGTACATTGGGCGCGACCATGTTTTCGCCAACGCGCAGACGGGCAACATCCTGCTCGTGGGTGTAAGCATCTCGGAGGGCAACTGGCAGCTGGCGGGACGCTATTTCTTCCCCGTGGTGTCGTTTGCCGTGGGCATTATGCTTGCCGACCTGGTTCACGAGCGGTTCGGCAGCGTGATTCACTGGCGCCAGGTAACGGTGTTCTTTGAAGCTGTCATCTTGCTGGGCGTGAGCTTTATCCCGGGCGGCAATTTCAATCTGCTCGCCAACTGCCTCACTTCGTTTGCCTGCGGTATGCAGGTAGAGAGCTTCCGCAAGATCCACGGTCACGGCATCGCTACGACCATGTGCATCGGCAACTTGCGCAACGCGCTGCAAAACGTGGACGATTACATCATCACCCACAGGCGCGGCTTTTTGGAAAACGGCCTGCTGTACTTTGGCGTGATCTTTACCTTTGTGTTTGGCGCCGTGTTGGGCAACTGGTGTATTGAGCGCATGGGCCTGCACGCCATCGTCGTGGCGAGCTTGCTGCTGTTTGTCGCGTTTGCCATCATGTTCATCGACCGCGAGCGCGACTTGCACAGGAAATGGGCCCGCATCATAGCTGACTGGCAGACCGCGAGTCTTAAGCGCTAAGGTGCATGTTCGTAACAACATCCAGGAGCCAGAAAAAACTATCCAGCTCCTGAATGTTGCTACGAACTGCTTTTTGCGATTTATTCGAGATGCTCTTCAATCCGAGCCCTAAGAAGGGCAATGGCTGTAGGTATTCCAATTGCGGCGGCTAATTCGGCTTTATCCAAAACCTGTATGCTAAAGCACGATTGTTTATCACATTGAAGGACGATAACTGAAGATAGTTTCACTTCCCGTTGGCTGAATATATCGTAATCTCCAAATAGGAAGTTACCTTTTATTGTGTAATTCGGTATGTTCGTTACGCACTTCATCTCAAGTCTGTTTAGGCCATAATCAAACACCGCAACTTCCTCGTGTTCGATGATGAGCGCAACCCTGGGCATGTTGCTAAAACCACCGTCGACGACAGTGAAGAGTTTTTCATTTGCATCGTCATAAACGGTATATTTAAGACTCAATAGCTGTCCTAGTGGACCCGTGAACCCATGTTTTTTGATGTTGAGGCTGTCTCCCGCTGGGTTGATGAGAGCCAGAGTATGCGGATAAGGGTTACCTTCAATTGAGATTCGATATTCGTTTGTAGCCGTCTTGCTCGATTTAGGACCACTAGCCACCATGTGTCATCGCCTCGATCGAATTGGAACCGTCTTCTGCTTCGTGCGGAGAATTACGCTGTACGTTGCAGTAGATGCAGCTGCAATAACCGCATGGGCAATTTCTAACACAAAATGAATGACGTTATTTGCTGCATGCATGTTATTCATTACAAAGTATCTTTTTATAAACGTATTGTCAAACATATATTGCTAAAACAGAAACAATTTATAGACTGAGTCGGTCGTATTCTTTGGGCGATTGCTCCTATAATCTAGCCTTCGCTGCTGTCGGGAGGGAAGGACTAGGGCTCCGTTATTCTGTTGAAACGCTTTAACACTTTTGATGTTCTCACGCGTTTTTTGTTTCAAAAGCGTTAGGATGGGACTCATAGCGTGGGGTGTAATGGATGCCCCGCACACGATGGGAGGCTATCAATGGCTAATCGTTTCGTTCTCAACACCATCTCTTATCATGGTTCCGGCGCCATCAAGGAGATCCCCGGCGAGCTCCAGCGTCGCGGCTACAAGAAGATCTTCGTCTGCTCCGACCCCGATCTGGTCAAGTTTGGCGTTACCGCTAAGGTGACCGACGAGCTCGACGCCGCCGGCATCGCATGGAGCCTCTACTCCGAGATCAAGCCCAACCCCACCATCCAGAACGTCAAGGACGGCGTCGAGGCCTTCAAGGCCGCCGAGGCTGACGCTATCGTGACCATCGGTGGCGGCTCCTCCATGGACACCGCCAAGGCCATCGGCATTATTATCAACAACCCCGAGTTCGCCGATGTCCGTAGCCTCGAGGGCGTTGCTCCCACCAAGAAGCACGCCGTGTTCACCATCGCCGTGCCGACGACCGCCGGTACCGCTGCCGAGGTGACCATCAACTACGTCATCACCGACCCCGAGAAGGTCCGCAAGTTCGTGTGCGTCGACACCAACGACGCCCCCGAGGTCGCCGTCGTCGACCCCGACATGATGGCTTCCATGCCCGCCGGCCTGACCGCTTCCACTGGTATGGACGCTCTTACCCACGCCATCGAGGGCTACACTACCAAGGGTGCTTGGGAGCTCTCTGACATGTTCCACTTTGAGGCTATTAAGCTGATCAGCGAGAACCTGCGTGACTCCGTCGCCGAGGCCAAGTCCGGTCAGCCCGGCTCCGGCCGCGAGGGCATGGCTCTTGGTCAGTATGTCGCCGGCATGGGCTTCTCCAACGTTGGCCTGGGCATCGACCACGCCATGGCTCACACCCTGTCTGCTCACTACGACACCCCGCACGGCGTCGCTTGCGCCATGCTGCTGCCGATCGCCATGGAGTTCAACAAGCCGGTTTGCGCTGAGCGCCTGGCCAAGGTTGCCATTGCCATGGGCGTTGACACCACGGGCATGAGCACCGACGAGGCTGCCGACGCCGCTATCGCCGCCGTCAAGCAGCTTTCCGCCGACGTGAACATTCCGCACGTCTGCGAGGCCATGAAGGCCGACGAGATCGAGGTTCTGGCCAAGGACGCCATGGCCGACGCTTGCTTCCCGGGCAACCCGCGCGAGGCGACGCTCGACGACGTCATCGAGCTCTTCAAGAAGATCTGCCCGGCTGCCTAGCCCAGTTTGGTGGTCCTTCGCCCGTAGGGGTATGGTCTTTTGACGTGCCGCTGGCCCCGCCGTGCTACGCACGGCGGGGCTTTTTGTGCTGCGTCGATGCCCTGAGACGGACAAAACCAAGGCGTACTGCCCGCTGCGGATAGGTGGTGCACTTCCCTGCGTGCATTTTTGGGAGTATTCAACAAGCTCTTAAAAATGCATAACGTTGTGAATGGGCGGTAGTGATCTGCAGGCGCCCATCGACAGCCATTGTGGGCGGGCTATCGATGAGTGGAGGGGGTTGTTACTGAGTTTCTGCTTTGCGACGACCTGCAACACTGCTGTAACCGCGTCGTTTTGTCGTTCGTGGTGGGGCCGTTGGGGCCCACGGTGCTGAATACTCCGTTTTTTGCACGGTCCAAGGTGGGGCACCCTGAGACGAAGCAAAAAGATGCCTTATTTCTATGCAAATACCAATAGGATTTATGCAAGATTGAGATTGTAAACCGTGCACGTGCACAAAACCGGTGCGGGGACGTCTGGAGGCGGCTCGGCTCCTGGGGCATTGCACGTGCAGAACGGTTAAAATCGGGACTCGGTCTTAGTTTTACTTGGAAGGATGCATATGACTTCTAATATTGATGCTTCTCTAGAGGAGACGCTCTCCTATATCGCAGGACAGCTTAAGACGCTGACTTCTATTGCTTCGCCTACCGGCTATACTCGTGCGGCGACTGATTATCTGATGGAGACCCTGCGCGATATGGGGTTTGGGCCTGAGCGTTCTAATAAGGGTAACGTGCTCGTTGAGCTTGGCGGCGAGGGCGAGCCGCTTGTGTTGGCGAGCCATGTCGACACCCTGGGCGCCATGGTGCGTTCCATTAAGGACAATGGCCGCCTGCGCCCCACGACGCTCGGTGGGCATCAGTGGTCTACGGCCGATGGCGAGAACTGCACCGTCTACACGCGCGACGGCAATGTCTACACGGGCGTGGTTCTTAACACCGAGCCTTCGGCGCACGTGGCCGACGAGCCGGTCAAGACCATCGAGAAGAACATGGAAATCCTGCTCGACGAGAACGTTGACAGCAAGGACGATGTGCTCGAGCTGGGTATTCAGACCGGCGACATCATCGCTATGGATCCTCGCACGACGGTGACGGAGAGCGGCTACATTAAGAGCCGCTTCCTGGATGACAAGCTATCGGCCGCCATTTTGCTGGGCTTGGCGCGTGCCGTCGCCGCTGGCGAGATGACGCTTTCGCGTAAGGTTTCGCTGCTCTTTACCGTGTACGAGGAGGTGGGCCACGGCGGCGCCTTCGTGCCGGCCGACACGCGCGAGATGATTAGCGTTGACATGGGTTGCGTGGGCGATGACCTGGGCTGCACCGAGCGCATGGTGTCGATCTGCGCCAAGGATTCGGGCGGTCCGTACAACT
>CAJKGV010000060.1:0-9750 GCA_905199455.1 Collinsella aerofaciens
GCCGCATTGTCTACTTTGGCCCCATGGGCTGCCGCACGGGCTTTTACCTGGTTGTGTTTGGCGAGGTGACGAGCGAGGAGATCCTGCCGCTCGTGCGTGAGCTGTTCGAGTTTGTCGCCGGCTTTGAGGGCGATGTCCCCGGTGCCGCTCCCGAGGAATGCGGTAACTACCTGGACCAGAACCTCCCCATGGCCAACTGGCTTGCGCGCCGCTACCTCGACCGCGACCTGGCCGATATCGACGAGAAGCACCTGCACTATCAGCAGGCATAAGGGCTTTATCGTCCAAAACGCGCGCATTGGGCGCCTTCGCTTATGCGGGGGCGCCTTTTTGTTGATTGGTCGGGGCGAGCGTTCAAAATCGCTCATGTTTGTTCTAGAATGTTCGTATAGTCACATTTACGAACAGGAGTGAACATGAATATCTACTCTGTCAACGATCCCGAGTTCAAATCCTATGGCAACGTTTGGGATAACGTTTCGTCCGAGCTCACGTCGCCCGTGCTCGAGGCGCTCTCTGCCACGCCCATTCCCGAGGGCAGCAAGTACGTAGCAAGCGCGCCGGAGCTCGAGGACGTCAAGGATGCCAACAAGCTTGGCTTTCTCATGTTTGGTGGCCGTCCGTTCCAGCTGGGCTGGTGCAACGGCCACAACACGCGTCTCAACTGCCTGGAGTACCACCGCGCGAGCGAGTTCAACCTGGGCGCGCGCGACTTTATCCTGCTCGTGGCGCATCGCTGGGAGATCGAGGACGGCAAGCTCGACACCGCATGCGTTAAGGCGTTCCGCGTGCCGGCGGGTACGGTCGTCGAAGTCTTCAACACCACGCTCCACTACACGCCCTGCATGGTCGACGGCGGCGGCTTCCAAGTGATGGTGGCGCTTCCCGCCGGCACCAACGGCCCGCGCCCCGAGGTCGCGGCCGACATGCCTGCGGCCGGCGACAGCTACTGCTACTGGAAGGCCGACAAGTGGGTCCTCTGCCATGCTGACAGCCCCAAGGCAGCCGAGGGCGGCTACGTAGGTCTTATCGGCAAAAATATCGACATCACCGTGGACTAGCGCATCGTCCCAAACCACCACAAAGGTGCCTGTCCCCTTTGCGGTGGTTTGGGGCGGGCGGATATCGGGAAGTGCCAGACGGGGGAGGCTGCCGGGCGCCTTGCCGTCTGCGGATTTTGGGACATGCGGCCCGCTTTTTCGACCCATCTGTCGGTACACTAAAAGCACTATGGGTACCCGCGAGCGACATATCGGCCACGCGGCCGCCCGGACCGCACCGGCTGCGGATCCCAGGGGTGGCAGGCTCTTCGCCATGCCGAGATTCCTTGTTGGCATAACACATCAGGTGTACCGCCACCGCGTCTTCGCTATCGCCGGCGCCATCACCGCGCTGTTCCTCATGCTTTTGGCAGTCTTGCCGGCACTGTTCGCCTTCGACCCCAAACTTTCTAACGCCGTGCCAGCCTATGGCGAGGTGTCCGAAGAGGTCGTGGATGCGCTTGTCCATTCGAGCTCTCTCCCGCTGCTTGTCGCCGCAATTATATTTTCGATCTGGGGCGTATCGGTCTATCTGCGCTGTTTGGACTATGTGTTGCGCCGCCGCCTTGTTGCCGTCGCCACCATCTGCGCCCTGTGGATGATCGAAGTCATTCTCAAGTACAAGTCGTTCACGCCGTTCTATGCCACCGTGCTGTGGTACCTGTACTACGTGCCCATGACGCTCATTCCGCTGCTCTACCAGTTGTGTGGTCTGCGCCTTGCGGGCCTGGAGCAACACCGCCTGGGTCGCCGCTACTGCGCTGCGCTGTGGATTGTGGCTATCCTGCTTATCGGATTTGTGCTCACCAACGATTTTCACCAGCAGGTCTTCCACTTTGACCGTACAAGCGACACCTGGAGCAACGATTACACGTACGGCTGGGGTTATTTCGCCGTCCTCGTGTGGACGGCCTTTAACTTTGTGGCCTTTTTTATCCTGGTGGGCCGGTCCTCGTCCTTTCGCATCCAGCGTTTCTCGGGTACGGCGGCGCTCGTACTGCTGGGTGGCGCATTCTTTGCCATCTCGTATGCGTTGCGCGTGCCCTGGGCATGGAAGCTCAACTTTTCGCTCGTCTATTGCGTTCTGTGCGTGGTGGCGATGCAAATCTGTCTCGATTGCGGTGTCATTCCGTCATATCACGACATCGCCGGCATCTTCGACACCTTGCCGCTCGACCTCAAAGTTCTAACGCGCGACCTGCAGGAAGTCTATGCCACGCCGGTGTCGAAGCCAATGCCGGCGGGCGTGTGCGAAGAGCTGCGAGCCCAGGAACACGGGCATGCCCATGCCTTTGCCGTGGCGTCCGATCCCGATGTGATGTACCGTGCCTTTCCGCTGCTGGGCGGATCGGCCCTGCTTGCCCAAGACGTGTCGGATCTCAACGAGCTTAACCGTGAACTGGCACACCGTCGCATGGAGCTGCAGCGTCAAAACGAGCTGCTCGCTGCCGACTACGACCTTAAGACGCACCTGGCAGATCAAGAGGCCGAGACCTTGCTGGTCCAAGACGTGGACCAGGCGCTTGCCCGCGCGCTCGAAGGGATGTACGACCTGCTGAGCTCGCTGCCGCCGTTGACCGATGAAGCGTCTTCGCACGAGCGTTACCGCATGCTGCAGCGCGCCAAGATGCTCGTCGCCTATTGCAAGCGCAAAGGGTCGCTCACGTTGGCACAGCACGGGGAGAGCGGTTTTGATCGCGACCGCATTCAGCTCATTGCCAACGAGCTCGCAAGCGACCTGCGCACCATCGATATCGATTGCGCTTCGATTATCGCCATACGGCGCCCGATGCACGCCAGTACGGTAAGCGCCCTGTACGACTGCGTGTATGACTTTGCGTTTTTTGCCTACACCACCGACCATCCGGCGCTTATGTATCACTTGGGCGACCATGACCGGTGCAGTGTCGAGCTGCGTGCCACGCTTTTTTCCAACGATGATGCAGATCTTTCGCAGACGCCCGCTGCGCAAGAGCTCGAAAGCGCTCTGCAAGGGCGCAACGTGGCATACCGCCTTGAGGGCGAACCCGGCCAGCTGCGCATGATCGTCTTGATGCCGAGGGCGGGTGAGTGACGATGCAGATTTCGCTCATCCTTCCCCAAATCGTTGCGCTCGATGTTGTCTTTGCCCTGGCTGCGTGTCTGCAGACGATCCACGTCCCGCTCATCGCATCGCGCCGCTCGTCCTATAACCGTAAGGTGATTTGTGCCTACGAGGCGAGCCTTGTGCTTCACCTAATTATTTCGGCGCTCATCTTGTTCGCGTCGTCTGGCTCATATCTGGTGGCGCCGCTTGACGTTTGCGCCAGGGCAATGGACGGAGCGTTGTGGCTCAATGCCGTGATCTTTGCCTACGGCATGGTGCTTATGGTGCACTATCGTCGCCCCGTCATGCTGGCCGAACTGTTGCTCGTTGCCGCCGTGACACCGCCGGTGGTTTTTGCCATGGGCTCGGCGTGGACCACGGTCCTTATCGCAGAGGGAGCGTTTTTCCTGTTCCGCTCCATTGCGGCGCTCTTGATGGATGTCCGCAACCGCCAGGAGGATATCACCGCGTTCTCGACGATCGAAACCATCAACGTGATTCCCGTGGGCATCCTGTATCTGGACCCGAGGGGCCGTCCGCTGCTCATGAACCGCTGCATGCGAAAAAACCTGGTGGAGCTTCATATGCCCACCGACCTAGGCGATATGAGCGGTACATGGAACGACCTGCGCAAACTCAGCATGCAAATGCCCGAAAGCAGCCAGAACCGCGTGCGGATTAATCTGGACCGCTTTGGTGAGGCGCGCGTTGTGGTCGAGGTTTCTCCCGCCGAGATTCGCTTGTTCGTGCACGATGACGTTATGGTTTCGGGCCGCCTCTTCGAGCGCATTATCGGTCTGGATGTAACAGAGTATGCGCATGCCCATGATCGCCTAGCGCAAGCCAACCACCTGCTTGAGCTTGCGGGCCAAGAGCTCCAAGCCCAGATCGAAGAAGTCAAAAAAGTTGCTGACAATGCGGCCTATCTGCGTATGCGCGCTCGCGTGCACGACGTGATCGGGCAGCGCCTGTCCATTCTCCATCGTTATCTGGAGGAAGGGCGCCTGGATGACGAGTCACTCGAGCAGATCGACCCGCTGCTGCGCTCAATCGCTGCCGATCTGCGCAGCGGGGGCGACAGCGAACCGGCAGAGCAACTGGGCGATATCGTCCATGCCTTTGGCCTGGTGAGCGTGCAGATCGATGTGGAGGGCGAGCTGCCAAACGACGCGCGTGTCGCCGCAGCATTTTTGCAGATTATCCGCGAAGCCTCGACCAATGCCACCAAGCATGCACAGGCCCATCAGGTCCATGTGCGCCTGTGGCAGGAGGGGACAGAAGACGGCGCTGTCGCGCGGATGGTCGTTTCTAACGACGGCGCGCCTGCACCCGTATCGTATCGCGAGGGAACGGGTATCCCAGGTATGAGGCATGTCGCACAGAATCTGGGCGGCAGCCTGGAAGTCCACACCGCCCCGCCCTTCACGCTTACGGTGTCCATCCCGCTCGCCTCCAGCGCCACGGCCCAAAGGAGAAGTTCATGATTCGCGTGTTAATCGTCGAAGACCAGGCTATCTTGCGCGAGAGCCTCGCGCGCTCCGTCGGTGACCAGCCCGACATGACGGTTGTTGCCGCGATCGCCGACGCCTCGGATGCCTTGGACGTTGTGCTTAAGGAGCGCCCGGACATGATACTGATGGACGTGTGCACCGAGCACGATTCCAACGGCATCGTGGCGGCGGCGCGCATCAAAGAACAACTGCCCGAGTGCCGCGTCATTATCATGACGGGTATGCCCGAAATCACCTTTGTGGACCAGGCACGCGAGGCGGGCGTCGACAGCTTTGTGTACAAGAACGTCGGTATCGACGAGCTTTTCGCCGTGATGCGCTCCACGCTGGCGGGTTACTGCACGTTTCCCAAGCCGCCCGAGAGCATCTTCTCGGGCACGGCGGCCCTCGACGATGTCGAGCTGTCGATCTTGCGCCTTGCCTGCGAGGGTAAAAGCCGCCGCGAGATCGCGGCCGAGCTGTTTATGAGCGAGGGCACCATCAAACGCCGCATCTCGGAGATTCTCAATAAGACCGGCTACGACAACATCATGCGCTTGGCCGTGCGCGCAGTAACGGAGGGCAGCATCGTTCCCAACATGGAGCGCTAGCGCTCGTTACGCATCGGCATAAAGCGGCGGGGCCGCAGGATCAACTCCTGCGGCCCCGTCTGGCATGTGCGCGGATGTGTCCGCCAATCCGCGGCTGTCGGTGTCTGCCGTTACGCGATGGTTGCGCTGTAGGAGGCGACGTCCTCGTAGGAATCGGTCAGGTAGGCGTCGATGCCGATGGTCGTATTGACGAGGTCGTCAAGGCTATCGAGCGTGCCCTTCGAGAACGTGAATTCCTCGGTGGCGTTGGTGCCGGGCATCAAGTAAGCCGAGAACCAGGGTTCCTTCATGGTGCCGTTGACGTTGGTCTTGCCGGAAGGAGCGTAGAAGGTCAGGTCCTTGTCGCTCTTGTTGGTGATGTTGACGACAAAGCCGATGTCGCCCCAGTCGTCCTTGAACTTCTCGGTGATGGTGATGGTGCACAGGTCGTCATCGGCGACGGTGACGGCGGGGGAGATTTCGATGCTCTGGACGTCGTCGTCTTCGACGGCCTCATCGATCTCTTCTTCCTTCTCGGCGTTCTCGCGATCCTTCTTCACCGTACCGGACAGATCCTTGTCGGACTTCGTAAAGATAAGCTTGTCGCCTTCCACCTCGAGGACGAGCTTGTCGTCCTTGAGTTTCAGGTCGTGCGACTCATCTTCGGCGGTAATCGTTACGGTGGTGGCGTCCTTGGCCTCCCATTTCAGGTCGGCGACCTCAAGGAACATGTCGAGGACGCCCGTGCCGTCTTCGTCGAGGATCAGGATACAGTTGAGGCCCCACTCCTTGAGCATATCCATGTACTCATCGGTGAGCTCTTCGCCGTCCAAGGTTCCACCCGAGAGTTCCCAGCTGCCGACGAAGTTGGCCTTGGGGTCTTTGCCGCCGCCGCTGCAGCCCGTCAGGGCAAAGGCGAGCGCCAGGACGCATGTCAGAAATGCGAGTACGGACTTTTTGAACGTTGTCTTCATGGTGTCCTCCTTCATCGAACGAAACCCATAGAAGCAAATGCGGGGGTGGCGGATCCCCCGCTCATTACCAGTTAGGGGCGCTAGGGCCTGGGCGTTCCGCAGTTGCTGCAGAACTTGCCGCCGTTTTCGCTGCCGCAGTTGGGGCAGAACCACTTGGCCGGTGCGGGCGCGGGCGCGGGGCTGCCGCACTCGGAGCAGAACTTGCCGGTGTTGGTGGCGCCGCAGCTGCAGGTCCATGTGCCGGCCGCAGGTGCGGCGGGAGCCGGTGCGGGAGCGGGTGCCGGAGCCGGCTGCGGGGCGGCCTGCTGCTGCGCCTGGCCGGCGGCGAACAGCTGGCTGGCGTTCATACCGCCCATGCCGCCTGCCATGCCCATGCCCATAAAGCCCGCCATCGCGCCGTTGGGGTTGGCGGCTGCCGCGCGCATTGCGTCGCTCTGGGCGCTGGCAATGTTGGCTGCCGCCATAGTGGGATCGCGCATGACCGCGGCTTTCTGCAGGTCCTTGATCATCTGCTCGTCCTCTTGCGAGGCGGCGATGGAGTTGACGCCAAAGCTCACGATCTCGACGCCACGCAGGTCACGCCAGTCGGCAGAGAGGACCTCGTTGAGCGCACGGGCGAGCTCGGTGGTGTGGCCGGGGATGGCGCTGTAGCGGATGCCCATCTCCGAGATCTTGGCAAAGGCGGGCTGCAGGGCGGTGAGCAGCTCGGACTTAAGCTGGCTGTCGATCTTGTCGCGCGTGTAGCTATCGGTCACGTTGCCGCATACGTTGGTGTAGAACAGCAGCGGGTTGGTGATGCGGTACGAATACTCGCCGTTGCAGCGCACGGAGATGTCGACGTCCAGGCCAATGTTGTTATCGACCACGCGGAAGGGCACGGGCGAGGCGGTGCCGTACTTGTTGCCGATGATCTCCTTGGTGTTGATGAAGTAGACGCGCTGGTCCTTGCCCGCGTCGCCGCCAAAGGTAAAGCGGCTGCCGATATTGGCGAAGGTCTCCTTGATGGAGTCGCCCAGGTTGCCGCTAAAGACGCTCGGCTCGCTGCCGGTATCGAAGACGAACTCACCGGGCTCCAGCGCGACTTCGATGATCTTGCCGTTTTGCACCACGAGCATGCCCTGGCCGTCGTTGACGGCGATGACCGAGCCGTTGGAGATGACGTTGTCCTCGCCGCGCGTGTTGGAGCTGCGGCCACCGGTACGTTTGCTGCCCTTGCAGGCCAAGACGTCGGCAGGCATCGATTCGCAGTAGATAAATTCCTTCCACTGGTCGGCCATGACGCCGCCGGCAGCTCCCAATCCAGCTTTCAAGAGTCCCATGGTGATCTTCCTTTCTCGTCAAAGGCCGGGTGGTATTGGTTGGATTGCTTAGTCGTCCTTGTCGTCTTTCATGACAACGGTGGTCTCGGTGTGGCTGAAGGTGTCGTGCTTCTCGGTCAAGTCGAGCTCGCCACAATACTCATCGGCATGGGTTGCTTCGTTGGCCGTTTTGAGCTGGCCTACCAGTAGCACGTCTCCGATAATCACGATGATCAGCGGCGCGATGACGTTGATGAGGATGCCCTCGATATCAAAGGTGAGGTAATCCGGATCGAAGGCGTATTCCCCCATAAAGAGAATCTGGGAGAGGATAAATCCGATCACGAAGAACAGCACCGAGGCGATGGCGAGCTTGGGCTTGGAGCAGGGGAGCTCGCCGACCAAGTGGCCGGTCTGGCCGTTCATGGCAAACAGGTAGCTCTTGCCGTTCCACGAGGTGGAGAGCATCCAGACGGGGAACAGGGCGTAGTCGCTGTCTTCCCAGGTGTAGTCGAGCTGCTTGCTTTCGACCGTGGCATCGTCGTATTCGTCGACGACGGTCTCGCGCAGGGCCGAGATCGTGCTTTCTTCCATACGGCGCTCGGCGCGCGCCTTGCAGGTCTCGCAGTCCTCGTCGTAACGGTTGGCGATGTAGCCGGGCATATAGGCGACCGAGAACGGACGCAGCGCGTCGTAGTCAAACGGCTCGATGGCATCCATGTGGCCGTCGGGCATCTTGGATGATCCGTCGACGGGCACGCGCTTAAACGAGATATTGCCCTTGCGATAGGCATCGTAGTGGTCGGTGGTCGTGACGGTGCGGTCGGATTCCTCGGTCACGGTCTCGTTGGTCGCGTCAAAGTGCACTTCGCCGTCAACGCGGGCGCCGTAGAGCCAAAACGGTACGTAGACACCTTGGACCTCGTCGATGTGGTTGCCGGTGACAAAGCTCTTGGGCAGCAAGATCTTGCCCTTGTAGTGTTCCTTGAGTGCGGCCGTGACGTCGTCGCGCCCGAGCTTAAACGGAATCACCAGGTCGGGTGAGAAGTCGCCCGAGAGCTGGCCGGGCGCCACGGCGGAGTTGCCGCAGTACGGGCAGGTGGTGACGGCGACGGTGCCGTCGGACACGAGCTCGGCGCCGCACGACGAGCAGATGTAGCCGGCGTTTTGGGCGAGCTCCTGCACCGCGTCGTCGGCGACGGGCTTTGGCGTTGCGGCTGCGGCATCGGCTTTGGCGTCTGCCTTGTCCTGGCGCCCGCGATAGAGGGCCTCGACTTCTTCGACTTCAAAGCGCGAGTCACAGTAGTCGCAGACGAGCTTTTGCTCGGCGCTTGCAAAATGCAAGGGGCCACCGCAGGCAGGGCACTGATAGTTAACGCTCTCGAAGGCCATGATCGGTCCTTTCGCTGCCGGGGGCTATGCGCCGATGGCGCCGCCGCAGTATTCGCAGCGCCCACTGGCATCGGGAATGGTGGTGGCTCCGCAGAAGGGGCAGGTCACCGCGGTCTTGGGGGCCTTGGCGGCCACGACGCTGTCGCGTGTCTTCTGACGCAGCTGCACCAGCGCATCGCGGACTTCGGTTGCCTGGCGCTTGGCCTCGCGATATTCGATGGAGCCGCGCTGATCGATGGTGGAGTCGTTCACGCGCAGGTTGATCTCGGTGAAGTACGGCGTGTTGACGTGGATGGTCAGATTAAAGTCGTAATCCAGGTCGTAGCGCGGCGGGTTGTAGCTCTCGCGCTCGCCGTCCTTGGTCTCGCGATAGATCTCGGTGCGATGCTCGTCGATATCCATATCGCAGCCGAGTACCTGCGAGAACTCGATGATGTCGGGATTGGCGTCGCGCCAGCGGCTCTGCGAAGTGATGATCAGCAGGCCCGCGTCCTCATCGAGCATAATATTGGTGCGCCCGGCAGAAAGCGTGCGCGTGGGGTTGAACGAAGACAGGCGTTCGGCGTTGGCCTCGCGGTAGGCGAGTTGCTCACGGATGTCGTCCGCGGTGCTGGAGCGATAGCCGTGAAAGTAGGGGGAGAGCTTGCCGGCGCACTCTTTGCACAGGTAGCCTTCATTGATTTTTGTCTTACCTAGAAGTCCCAGCTCGGTACCGCAAATCGCGCACTCTTTCTTCTCGAACATCTTGTCAAAGAAGCCCATGGTTGCCTCCCATCAACTGGTAGCGTGTGTCACTTTTGATGATGGGGGAGTGCGCGATCCTTCGCGATACCCAGACGGCTCAAGGAGTCTCCACAACTGGGACACATGGCCCATTTTT
>CAJKGV010000061.1:0-9750 GCA_905199455.1 Collinsella aerofaciens
AAGGTCTGCGCGCACCCTCTTACACCACGTCGAGATCCTGATCACGCGCGGTGGCGGCTTTAACTGGGCTGAGCCTGACCACTTCCGCATCGTGTACCTGCCGCGCATGGAAGTGCTCAAAGAGTCGCTCGAAGACCTTGCCGACTTCTTCGACCATTACCGCCAGTCGTAACGACAAAGGTAGCCTGTACTAAAACGGCCGGCCCGCATCCGTTGCGGGCCGGCCGTTTTCTGTCTAAGCCCGTGCTGCTAACGCTTTGTCTCTTTGAGCGAGCAAGGTTCGCGTGTGAGCGGTAAGTTCTATTCCAAAATGGAATACAGTAGGCTTAAGCTGGAATTGATGCCCGGGTACCCGCTTTTCTAGAATGTTCTCAACAAGATGAAAGGCGGTTCCAACCAATGATTATCGATGCAAATTCCTACTGGTTCGACGAGCGCATCTTTCATGACGAGACGCTCTGCGAACAGTTTTTGGCCGAGGTGCCCCGCGCCTACGACACCGAAGGCTATCTGACCGTGAATTCCGCCGGCAAGCGACAGATCGTGATCGAGATGCCCGCCGGTTCTCCGGGCCTTAATTACATCGAGGGCGACTACACCCTCGAGAAGCGCTTGGCCGATATGGATGAGGCGGGGGTCGACAAGGCGATCCTCAAGCTCCCCGGCTGCCACGAGTGGATGTCGCTCGAGATGTGTCGGCGCTTCAACGACGGTATGGCCGCTGACGCGAAGGCGTCAAATGGCCGCCTGATTCCGCTTGTCGCTGTGCCACCCTTTGGCACCAAGGCAAATTTAGAGGAGCTCGACCGCAGGCTCGACGATGGTTTTGCGGGTGTGCAGCTCTGCGCTCACTACGGCAAGCGCTATCTCGACGACCGGGTTTTCTCGAGCTTCTTCGAGCACCTGAACGAGCGCAACGTCACCGTTTACGTCCACCATGTTCCCGTACCGGTCGAGAACGAGTCGCTTCTCGCGTACGACAACCTTCGCCGCTCTTATGGTCGCTGCGTCGACCAAACTACGGCGATCGGCCGCGAGATCTTTGGTGATTTCTTCGAGCGCTATCCTAATATCAAGATGGTCCACTCCATGCTCGGTGGCGCATACTTTGCGTTCAAGGAGATGCTGCTGCCTCACGGCCCCAAGCGCCCTGATGCCTCTGGACGTTTTCAGGTCGATACCGAGACCGTTTCCAAGCGCCTCGAGAACAACATCTATTTCGACATGTCCCATGCCCAGCCTTGGGGCAAGACACTCCTCGCCTGCGCGGTTAACGTGTTGGGTGCAGACCATATTGTTTTTGGCACGAGCTATCCGGTTAAACGCGAGTGGCTCACCGAGGGTGTCGCCTGCGTTCGTGCCGCGAGTCTGAGCAATGCAGACACAGATCTTGTGCTTGGCGGCACGGCGCAGCGACTGTACGGTGTCGAGTGAGCGGCAATCAGAGGGGGTGTCTGCCATGAACAAAGGAGAGATGAGGGCTGGGGCCGCCCGTGCGGCCATCGATCTTGGGGGCGTATTGCCGTTTGACGGTTTCGACGAACTCCGCCATGAGGTCTTTGCCCGTGCTCTTGTCATCGAGGGGGCGGGGCGACGCGCCTGCATTCTTTCGCTTGAGGTCACATCGATTGCTCCGGCTCTGCTCGCCGATCTGCGTGAGGTCGTCGAGGATGCCGCCGGCTGCAGTGGCGCTTACTCTTGGGTGGTTCCTACCCACACGTTTTCCATGCCTCACGTTCGCACTCCCGGGCATCTTGCCGATGCTGCTGCCCGCGATCGCAACGAGCGCTATCGCGCAGCGCTCATCGCCGCCGCCCGCACGGCTGTCGAGCGGGCTGTTGCGGGCATTCGCTCCGTCACACTCGCCACGGCGGAGGGCGACTGCCCCGTGAACGTTAATCGCGACATCGAGACGCCGGCCGGCTGGTGGTTGGGCTCGAATCCCGAGGGGTTTGCCGACCACGCGATGCCCGTGCTCGCCATGAGGGATGCCGGGGGCGAGTGCGTTGCCGTACTTGCGGCGGCGGACGTCCAGTCCTCCGTGCTCGACGGGTCGCGCGACTCCGAGGGGAGACGCGTGGCGAGCGGAGATCTCTTTGGTTTTGCCGCCATGTCACTCGAGCGTGAGCTGGGCGGCGTTGCCCTGTTGCTGCCGGGCGCCGCGGGCGACCAAGGTCCGGCGGAACGCGCCATGAACGTCACGTTCGATGCCGCCGGCGTGAAGCGGACGGTCGATGCCCATGAGGACGGATACCGCATGCTGCACCAGCAGGGGCAGGTCTTGGGCGATGCTTTGATTGAGGCCGCTCGCATGGCACGTGAGGATAGCGCTGCCGGCATCGATGCTCGCACGGTCGACGTCCTCCTGCCCGCTCAGACACGCGCCGATTTTTACTCTTTGGCTCCGCATCGAACGTATGAGTTTCATGCTGCCGGTGAGCAGCACACGAGGGTCTATCTGCTTCGGCTGGGAAACGTCGAGCTTGTCGGCGTGCAGCCCGAGGTCTCGAGTACATTCGGCGCCACCGTGCGCGTCGCCCGGTCCGGCTCTGTGCTCTTTGCCACGCTCGTCAACGGCGGACAGAAATACCTACCGGCCCCCGACGCGTACGAAAAGATCACCTATGAGGCCATGAACTCCGGTTTTGCCGCCGGCTCCCATGAGCGCCTCGTCGATATCATCATTGCCGCCTTGAATGCGGCGTAACACAGAAGGAGAACGTGCATGAACATTGGACACGCGCGCCGCAAAATCACCCCACAGGGCGACATCTACCTGATTGGCTATCGCAATCTTCCCAACCGCCTGGAGCCTGCGACGGGCATCCATGACGACGTCTACGCCAACGCCATTCTCTTCCAGCAAGGCGAACGTGAGGTGTTTCTCTTTAATGCCGATGTCCTCGAGTTCGAGGAAAGCATGGCCGAGGAAGTCAAGACAATGCTCGCCGAGCGCTACGGCATTGACCGTGATTGCGTCCTGCTCTCGGCGACGCACGACCATACTTCAATCGTCGCTTACCACCGCAGCTGGTGGACGGGAAAATTCGACGAGAACTACTATCGCTGGCTCCTCGATACCATTTGCCAATGCTTTGAGGAGTGCCGCGCCAATGCGCAGCCCGCGATTTGCCGCCTGGGCAAGCAGGTCGTCACCGGTTTCTATGACAACCGCATCATCCCAGGCGAACTCGCCGACAATGAGGTCATTGTCGTTTCGTTCTTCGATACCGAAGGCAAGCCATTTGCAGGCTTTGTGAACTGGGCGGTGCATTCCGCTTGCGTCGGGCCCGATTGTACGGAGCTCACGAGTGAGCTTGCCGGCCTTACCGGTAAAAAGCTCGCCCCGAGCCTCGGGTACTATCCTGCCATGGTCGTGGGCGCTGCTGGCGACTGCAGCGATCGCAATTTTCGCCAAGGTCGTGGCATCCCCGAGGTCGAGCGCGTGTCGACCGGTCTTGCCGAGGCGATTTCCCAAATCAAGCTCGATCGCGAGGTTAAACTCGACCGTATCGAGCCCCAGACGTTCTATCACACCGTCGCCCATGACGATTTTTCGCTCACGCTCAAGTGCGCCGTTATCAGCTTGGGTGGTATGCACCTCTTTGTGTTTCCGAGCGAGCTCGGCAGCGACCTTGGCGTTCGCATGAAGCGCGAATGTCCGGTTGAGGGGATTGTCTGCGGTTATACCAACGGCTATTACGAGTACTTCCTTCCGGCGCGTGAATACGGCCTCTCCTTTGAGACCGAGCGTACCCAGATTCCCCAGGGTGAACCGGAACGTCTGTGTGACAAGTTCTGCCAGACGACGAGACTTCTCGGCGCAGCAGCTTCGCGTCTGTAGACCTGATTGCGTGGCATGGGCCAATGAGGCTCACTGCCATGTGATCGGCATCTTCCATCTTCTCTGCCGTTTCCCATCCCGGGCGTACGTGCGTCCGCGGATTTCAAAGGGGGAAGCGGGTTCCTTGTCCTCCCACGTCGACTACGGAGGCATGAAATCTACGCTATGCCCCGCTCAGAAAAAGGAGAATTCCATGAAATACCAGAAGCTTTGCGATGAAATCATCACAAAGGTCGGTGGTCGAGACAATGTGTTAGACGTGAGCCACTGCATTACGCGTCTCCGCTTCCACCTCAAGGATGAATCGCTCGCCCAGACCAATGAGCTTAAGGCGACGAAGGGCGTCGTTGACGTTATCCAGGCCGGCGGACAGTATCAGGTCGTGATTGGTGCCACTGTCGAGGCCGTCTACAACGACCTTGTTCAGATTGGCGGGTTCGACTCCAAACCCGCGCTCGATATCGATGAAGGCGACGACGTCAAAAAGAGCGATCCATTCTCGCGTCTGCTTGCCATCATCTCCGAGATTCTGCAACCGGTTCTTGGCGTGCTTATGGCCGGTGGCTTTATCAAGTCGATGCTCGCGCTCTGCACGGTTGCCGGTTGGCTTGCCAAGGACAGCAATACGTATGTGACGCTCTCGGCAATCGGAGATTCGGTCTTCTATTACTTTCCGCTAATCATTGGCTGGACGTCGGCCAAGAAGTTCGGACTTAAGCCCGTTATGGGAATGGCGCTCGGTGGTATCCTCGTCTACCCGACGCTCGTTGCCCTTATGGGCGGAGATCCGCTCTACACGCTCGGCGCCGGCACGGTCTTCGAGTCCAATGTCTACGGTGATATTTTTGGCATCCCGCTGATCATGCAGAATTACTCATCGACGATTCTGCCTGCGATCTTTATCGTCTGGATTGCCTCCAAGGTGCACAAGGCCCTTTCTAACGCGCTGCCCGCGCTTGTGAGCTCGTTCTTCTCCAACATCCTGACGCTCCTCATTTGCGGCATCCTTGGCCTGCTTGTGGTCGGTCCGGTCATGACGGTCCTCTCCAACATCGTTGCCCAGATCATTCTGATGCTCATCAACTTCCAACCCGCCATCGCCGGCTTCGTCATCGGCACGTTCTGGAGCCTGCTCGTCATGTTCGGCCTGCACTGGGGTATCATCCCGCTGTGGTTCCTCGATGTCGCAACCTACGGCTATGACCTCATTAACCCGCTCGTGTATGCAGGCGGTTGTGCCATCGCCGGCGCTGTGCTTGGCATGATCATCCGAACCAAGGACTCCGAGGAAAATGCTGCCGTCAACATTCCCGCCCTTGTCTCTTCGATTTTCGGTGTCAACGAGCCTGCGCTTTACGCCATCTTGCTGCCGCGTAAGCGCCTTATGTGGGCAACCTTTATTTCCGCTGGTGTAGGCGGCGCCATTGCCGGCCTCATGGGTGCCAAGCTCTATGCCTTCGGTGCCTCCGGCCCGCTCGGTTTCCCGAGCTTTATTAACCCTGCCGGCATCGACACGGGCTTTATCGGCCTTGTCATCTCCGGTGTGGTCGCTTTCGTTCTGGCTCTTGTCGCCGCTATGGTGATCGGTACCAAGAAGGACGAGGGCGGTAAGGCACTCAACATCTCGGTGGACTAGTCTTTCTGCGCACTTTAACTAAATATGCCTCGGACGGCGACGTGCCGCCCGAGGCATATTTGTGTTTCGTGCCGCTGTCATCGTGTTTGCGGACACAAGTCTGCGGTTGTGGAGCAGCGGGGATTATGACGGGCGTGCCGCGGTGGAAGACATACGGTCGCCCTGCAGGAGCTGACGGTAGGGGAGGAAGCCGATGAACGAGACGACCGCCTGCGAGTGCGCGGCGTTCCGCTTGAGGTAGAGCCTGACCTCGGAGGTCGTCGCGGGCTCAAGCGGCACCAGGGCTACCTTTCCGCTGGCAAGCGATTCCGCCGGCTTGCGCATGAGGAATGAGACACCGGCGCCGCGTGCGACAAGAGAGATGATGTTCTCGGCTCGTTTGCCGGTGAACGTAACACGTGGGCCAAATCCAGCTTCGCGGCAAATGGAAAGGACGAGCTCGCTTACGAACGAGCCTTGGGGAAGCATGAGGAAATTCTTGTCGATAAGGTCGTCTATCTCGACGGCGTCACGTTCGGCGAGCGGATGGTCGAGCGGAAGGACGGCCACGAGCCGGTCGGTCGTAAAGGGAATCTTTTTGAACTCCGGCTCGATGGCGCCGCCGTCACGGATGAAGGCCAGGTCAATGTCCTCGTGCAGGAGCATGCGCTTGAGTGTGTCGCCCTCGCCCTCGATGAGCTCGACAGAATATGAGGGGTTCGCCTGCTGAAAATCGATGACGGCGTCCGTGATCCCATAAGGGGCCATAATGGGGATAGAACCGACGGTGAGGTGCTCGAGCGGCTCACCTGCGCCTATTTGAATGGCGGCAAGATAGCGGTGCTGAAGCGTCGCAATTTTTTGCGCATAGGGGAGGAGCGCTTCACCTTGCGCGGTGAGTGTTACGTGGCGCTGGCTTCGATCGATGAGCTTGCAGCCGAGTTCGTGCTCCATTGCCATGATGTGCTTGGAGAGGGTTGATTGCGACATGAAAAGCAGTTCCGCCGCATCAAGAAACGTGCGTGACTGCGCTAAGATGGCGAATTCGCCAAAGCGGTTGATATCCATAGGGAGGCCTCCGGTACCCTCATTTTGGCAGGTGGCCTAAACCACAACGCCGTTGCAGTGGTCGATTTCGTGCTGGATGATCTCGGCGGTGTAGCCCGAGAAGTTTTTGATGCGGTGAACGAAGTTCTCGTCCAAATACTCAACCTTAATGCGGCGATAGCGGGTACAGGGACGCTCGCCGATCAGCGAGAGGCATCCTTCGCTCGTCTGATAGGCATTGACCTGCTCAAGAATTTGAGGGTTGTACATCAGGAGTGTCCTGTTGCCGTCCTTTACGCAGATGATGCGTTTGCGCACGCCGATCATGTTGGCGGCGAGGCCCACGCACTCGCGCTCATGCTCGTGGAGTGTATCCAGGAGATCCTGCCCGGTTGCGGCATCGTCGGGTCCCGCGTCTTCGGAAGGCAGACGCAAAAAGAACTCGGATTTCATGATGGGCTTAATCATGGCGGGCTCCTCATGTCTTATGCTTTCGTGGACTTTTAATAATAGCGCGGAAGGAAAGCTGTGCGTCCGCGTTACAATCTTTCGATGTTGGACCATGTTGCCAGATTCGTCGTGTACGGCGTCTGGCGTAAGTCTAGGGCTCATTTTTCGCCCTGGACCGTTCCTCTGGGGCGATGCGACTGTCGTTCCAAGAGGAAGGAAATGCATGGGGAGCAAATCTCAGCAACAAGTTCAAGTAACGCCATCGGCCTCTGCGGCGATTCTCGTCGTAATGTATATTGCAGCCTTTGTTGCCGCGTTTAACGAGAACATCATTAACGTGGCGTTGCACGACATTATGGCAGCCTTTTCGGTGAGTGCCACCACGGCACAGTGGCTCGTCTCGGGCTACATGATCGTGACGTCGATTTTTACGGCCATCATGGCCTTCCTGTCCGGCCGTTTCTCGACGCGCAAGCTGCTGTTTTTCGCATGCGGATGCATGGTCGCCGGCGAAGTCCTGTGCCTGGTCGCTCCGTCGTTTAGCGTTTTGCTGCCAAGTCGTATTTTGCAGGCTGCGGGATCGGGCATCTTGTTCCCGCTCATGATGAACGTGGTGCTGTCTTGCGCCCCGCGCGAGAAGCTCGGTTTGTACCTGAGCCTGGGCGGCGCCTGCATTACGCTGGGGCCGGCGTTTGGACCCGTGATCAGTGGTCTTATGTGCACGTTGTTTGGCTGGAGGGCGGTGTTCGTAGTGCCGCTGGTGGGCGGCATTGTGGTCGCTGCGGCGGGCGTAAAGCTCGTTCAGAATGTCGGAGAGCGCTCGAACACCACGCTTGATATTCTGTCGGTTGTTTTGCTCGCCGCCGGCATTACGGCATTTGTGTATTCCGTAGGCGAGTTCTCGACCAATCTGATTGCCGGCATCGTGACGCTCTTCGCCGCCATTGTGCTGCTCGGCCTGTTTGCGGCCCGCCAGCTTAAGCTCGAGCATCCGGTGCTTAACGTGCGTCCCATGGCGAGCGTTCGTTTTTGGCCTGCGTGTTTGCTTGTGGTGGTGTCGATGATGACAACGTTCTCGATGAGCGTTTTGTTGCCGCTCTATTTTGAGGGCGCATACGGCATGACCGCACTTATTGCGGGCTTGCTCATTTTGCCGGCGATTGCCTGCAACGCCGTGACCTCGATTGTGGGCGGACGCGTGATGGACGCCCGTGGCGCATGGCCGCTGCTGCCGGTCGGCTTTGCCCTGATTGCCGTGGGGCAGACTGCCATCTCGATGACGGCGGCAAGCATGAACATCGGCGTCGTCGTGGCGCTGACCGTTGTGGTGTATGCCGGAGTCGGTTTGGTGCTAAGCCCCTCGCAAACGGCCGGCTTGGAGACGCTGCCTGCCGCTGAGCATCCTCACGGAACGGCATTGCTTAACACGTGGAATATGATTGCCGCATCGTTTGGCCCGTCGCTGTTTATCGGTCTGCTCTCGAGTTCTGCGGCGACTGCCGGCACCGCTGGCGCTGCGACGGACGTTGCCCAGGCGATTGGATTTGCAGCTGCCGTGCGTGTGGCGGCTGTAATTGCCGTGGTCGGGTTCGTGGCGTCGCTGGTGTACGCTCATCGCGAGTCGCACATGTCGCATTAATGTGTGCACATAGATTCTGCAGCTAGATTGGATGGCGACACCATAAACTAATGGACGTTTTGCCGAGAGGCATGAATGTTTAAAGCGCAAAGAGTGCGCGACGGGCCCCGCGAATGGGGCGATGATGCCCGAGAGGGCCAAGAAGGAGTCTCATGTCCGAGAACGAAGAGATCATGAACGAGACCGAGAACGAGACCATGGCTGCCGAGGTCGAGGCAGTCGAGACCGTGGAGACCGAAGCTGCCGAGGTTGAGGCTGCTGACGAGGTTTCCGCCGAGGAGGAGGCCGAGGTTGTCAAGGCCGCCGTTGATTACGATGACGAAGAGCTGATGGACAAGATGCAGAAGGCCGCCCGCCTGCTGCGTAGCCGTCGCTTTGCTATTTCCAAGGAGGAGGAGGCCAAGGCCGAGCGCATGGCGAACATCGAGCGCGCCATCAAGCTCCTTGACCTCAAGCCCAAGATGGAGCAGAAGGAAATGTCCGACCTGCTGGGCATGCGCCTTCGTGAGCTCGATGGCCTGATGGCCGAGGCCGAGGCCGCCGATCTGGTCGGCCGCATCGACGACGCCGAGGGCGATATGCGCAAGATCGTCGTCTTCGCTGCCGAGGATGCCGCTGAGGGCCTGGTCGAGCTTGCCAACAAGAAGGAGAAGCTCCTGCCCGAGCTTTCTTACGAGGAGGCCACCGAGCTGATGGCCGCTCTCGATAAGGTCATCGCTCCGCTCGTCGCCATGGGCCTGGACGAGGACCGCGGTCCTCGCGGCGGTCGTGACGATCGCGGTGGCCGTGGCGGCGACCGTGGCGGTCGCGGCGGCTTTGGCGATCGCGGTGGCCGTGGCGGTGACCGCGGCGGTCGCGGTGGCGATCGTGGCGGCCGTGGCGGCTTTGGTGACCGTGGCGGCGACCGTGGCGGTCGCGGCGGCTTTGGCGGCAACCGTGGTGGCTATGGCGATCGCGGTGGCAACCGTGGCGGCTTCGGCGGCAACCGCGGTAACGACCGCGGCGGTCGCGGCGGCGATCGTGGCGGCCGCAACGGCGGCGGCTTCCGCGGCAACCGTTTCTAGTTGGGTTACGCGGTTTTACCAAACCGCGTAACTAGTTGACGCTGCGCGCCCACCAGAGCGACAACTTGTCATTCAAAGAGGACGGCATGAC
>CAJKGV010000062.1:0-9718 GCA_905199455.1 Collinsella aerofaciens
GCCGGCCATGCGCGAGGACGATTTGGGAGGTAACCCTGCGCCCGGCCGGTGAGACCCAAACCCCGCCATGCTTCTTATGTGCAGCAAAGCTAATGCTGCTAAAATACAAAGCGCTCATGTAGTTTAAACGCACGACGATAAGGAGCACCAGTGGGTAACCACTTCCGTACCTCCGGTGCGGGCGATGATGCCCCCAAGACGCAGGCAGGCGTCCAGGGCAGTCGTTTCGCCACTCCGGATTCAGAGGGCCAGCCTGTTGCTCAGGCCCCCGCTCAGCCGGCAGATCAGGCACAGCCGGCATCCGATCCCTTTGCCTACAATCCCACCAGCGATGTCGCGCTTTCCGGCACGGCGGGTTTTGAGCCCGTTCAGGCCGTGACCGCTCGCGTGGAGCAGCCTCAGGCTGGTGCCGCCACGCCGCAGCCTACCATGGCCGGCATTCCCGACCCCTTGGCCCCTGCGACGCCGGCTCCTCAGCCTGCGCAGTCCGGTCTCTTTGCCGCTATTCCCGACCCCACGCAGCCTGCTGCCCCGGTGGTCGAGAGCGATCAGGCAGCCGAGGTCGCAAGCCTCGATAACGCGCTCAACAACCCCGATTTTACGTCGGTGTTTGCGCCCATCGATCCGCAGGCCAGCCGCAAGAAGATGGCCAAGCAGGCCGGTGTCGAGCCCGTCATCCTTATGGAGCATGTCACCAAGATCTATCCGGCACAGCCCAACAAGCCTGCACTCGACGACATCAACATCGAGATCTATCCGGGCGAGTTCGTCTTCCTGGTCGGTCACTCCGGCTCGGGTAAGACCACGCTGCTGTCGACGCTCAACCGTGACGTCAAGCCGACGAGCGGCCGCATCCTGGTTGCCGGTCAGGACCTCATGAAGATCAAGAACCGCAAGGTTCCGTTCCTGCGCCGCCAGATTGGCGCCGTGTTCCAGGACTTTAAGCTTCTGCCGCAAAAGACCGCCTACGAAAACGTGGCGTTTGCCCTGCAGTGCATCGGCAAGCCCAAGGGCGTCATTCGCAGCCAGGTGCCCGAGGTGCTGCGTCTGGTCGGCCTGGCTGATCAGATGGACTCGCTGCCCGACCAGCTTTCCGGTGGCGAGCAGCAGCGCGTTGCCGTCGCCCGCGCTATGGTCAACCGTCCGCCGCTGCTGATCTGCGACGAGCCCACGGGCAACCTCGACCCGGCGATCTCGCTGGGCATCATGAAGCTGCTTGAGCGTATTAACCGCACCGGCACCACCGTGATCGTCGCCACGCACGACCGCGAGATGGTCGATAGCATGCACCGTCGCGTGATCGCCCTCGAGGGCGGCCACGTTATCCGCGACCAGGAGAGGGGAGGTTACGGCAACTATGGCACCAACTAACGTGGGCTACTCCTTCAAAGAGGCAATCAGCCACTTCTTCCGTAACTGGACTACCTCGCTCGGCGCCGTCATCACGATCTTCCTTTCGCTGTTTATCATCGGCCTGTTCATCATGGGCTCCGCGATGCTGAACTCCGTGATCGGCACCGTCGAGGATCAGGTTGTCATCAACGCGTTCATTAGTGATGACGCTGATCAGGCCGATGTTCAGGCTTTTGAGGCCGAGCTTAAGACGTGGAATAACGTCAAGTCCGTGACCTATAAGGACAAGGACGACGCGCTGGCCGAGTATACGAGCAAGATGTCGGGCAACGCCGACGCCACCATGAGCGCGCTCGATGGCCAGAACCCGCTGCCGGCTTCCTTCGCTATTGAGATGGACGATCCGTCCAAGGTCGAGAGCACGGCAAAGAAGCTCAAGAAGGATGCCGATTTCCAGAAGATCGCGGATGACGGCGACGTCAACGCGAGCGTGCTGTACGGCCAGGAGGAAGTGAGCCGCCTGTTCCAGGTGACCAACTACATCCGCATCGCCGCCGTGGTGCTCGTTGGTCTTCTGACCTTTATCGCATTCATCTTCATCAACAACACGATTCGCCTGTCCATCACGGCGCGTCGTCGTGAGATTGCGATTATGCGTCTGGTCGGCGCCAGCAACGGCTTCATTCGTGGCCCGTTTATCACCGAGGGCGTGCTGCAGGCCATTTTGGGCTCGCTGCTTTCCATCGGCGTTCTGGAGCTGCTGCGCAATCTGATGATTCCGCGTCTGCAGGAGAGCATCGGCTGGATGTCGTTTGCCCTGCCGATGCAGTACTACCTGGTGACCTATGCTGCGCTGATTCTGGTCGGCGTGATTATCGGTCTCTTTGGTTCTGCCATCGCCATGCGCCGCTACCTGCGCGTGTAAGCATGCCTGGAATTCACCCCTTCCAACGGGTCGTCTCTTATGGGGCGGCCCGTTTTTTGATCCCTAGGGGACGAAGGAAACGAATCATCGTAGCGCTGGTCTATCTATGTGATCCGTTTTCCTTCATCCCCTAGGGATCATTTGGGTAGACTCTTGGGATGTAAACGGCAATCGATAGTTAGGAGGCGCCATGGGGCGCAATAACAAGCATAAGCGTGGAGCTCGCAATCGGCGCGGGCCGGTGCGCAGCGAACGCCGTCCGAGCCTGACCGGGCGCGTGCAGCTCCATGAGCATAGCGCCTACGTTGTAACCGAAAACGGCGACTACAAGGTCATGGGCCGCGGTAAGCGCGAGATCATGGATGGCGATACCGTTGCCGTGAGCATTAAGAACAGCCCGCACGGTGAGCGGCGCGCCGTGATCGAAAGCGTGGTTGAGCGTGCAGCCATAAGCGTGGTGGGCACGTACCAGACCACCGGTCCGCTCGGTGTGATCGAGCCGCTCGATTCGCGTCTGAAGGCCGACTTCTTCATTCTGCCCGAGGATACCTCGGCGGATCGTCTGGGTGTCCACCCGGGTGATGCTGTTGTCGCGCGCATTTTGACCTACCCGACGCGCCTGGAATCGGGTACCGTGACGATCGAACGCCGCATTGGCGGAGATGACGCGCCCGATTTGGGCGTTCAATATGTGATGGCGCGTTACGGCTATACCGATAGCTATCCCGAGGCCGCGCTGGACGAGGCCGAGGGGCTTTCGCTCGATGTGTCCGCGGCGCTTAAGGACCCGCTCCGCCGCGATCTGCGCGACCGCTTTGTCATCACGATCGACCCAGTCGACGCGCGCGACTTTGACGACGCCATTTCGCTGGAGCGCACGCCCGAGGGTGGCTACAAGCTGGGTGTGCATATCGCCGACGTTTCACACTATGTGGCTTGGGACGGGCATATCGATCTTGAGGCTCGCCATCGTACGACATCGGTGTATCTGGCCGATCGCGTGCTTCCCATGCTGCCCAAACGCCTGTCCTGTGACCTGTGCTCGCTTCGCCCTGACGAGGACCGTCTTGCGTTTACCGTCGATATCGAGCTCGATGCGCAGGGTCGCGTGCGGCATTACGATTCGTATCCCAGCGTGATTCGCTCGCGTGTGCGTATGGACTATGACGGCGCCGAGGCGCTGCTGGTACGTGCCGGCGCGGTGGAGTATTCGGTGCTGGAGGGTGCGGCCGAGGATGTTGCGGCTGCTGAGGCCTCGCGCGAGGAAGCGCTTGAGCGCGGTCTTGCGTGCGAGGAGGCCGCCCGCGGCTACAACGTCGACCTCGGCGATTTCCTTGTCGCCGCCAACGAACTCGCCGAACTTCGCCGTCGTATTCGTCGCGCCCGCGGCTCAGTCGATTTTGACACGGCCGAGATTCGCGCTCTATTGGATGAGGACGGAGTGCCCGTGCAGATTGTGGCGCGTGAGCGTTCGTGTGCCACGTCGCTTATCGAGGAAGCCATGCTGCTCGCCAACGAGTGCGTTGCAGAGTGGCTGGCAGACCGTGATATCGAGGCCTGCTATCGCGTGCATGAGGATCCGAGCCCCGATAGCCTGCACGGTGCCGCCGTTGCGCTGGCGCAGCTAGGCATCATCGACGATCGCCGTGCTGCCGGTATTGCCCTGGGGAGCCCCGATGAGCTGCAGGCTGCAGTCGATGCTGCCGCCGGTACGGCCAACGCACCGCTCGTCAACACGCTGCTTCTGCGCAGCATGCAGCGCGCGCTGTACAAGCCGCGCAACGAGGGCCACTTTGCGCTCGCCGCGCCGTGCTACTGTCACTTTACGAGTCCCATCCGTCGCTACCCCGATCTGGTGGTGCACCGCGTGCTCAAACTGCAGTTGGCCTATGAGCGGCTCGGCGGCAAGGACGCCTTGGTCCGTACGCCGCGGCTGATCGGCAAGGGGCGCGAGTCGCTGCCGCGCATTCTGCCGCAGATCTGCCGCGCATGTAGCGATGCCGAGCGCGCGGCAGATGCCGCCAGCCATGCGACGCAAAAGATCAAGATTGCCCAGTACTATGAGGACCGTCTGGGCGAGCGCTATGCCGGAACCGTCTCGTGGGTTAGCAGCATGGGCCTCTTTGTGCGCTTGGACCTAACGCAGGTCGAAGGCTTGGTTTCGATCAAGAGCCTGGGCAACGAGTGGTTCGAGTTTGACGAGGACGCGCTTACGCTGACGGGCGCCGACACGGGGACTCGCTATGAACTGGGTCAGCGCGTGATTGTCGAGGTCTCGCGCGTCAATACCACGCGGGGGCACTTGGACTTTAAGCTTATCCATTAGCCAAATCCCGACTCATGGTGGGGGAGCGGAGGGCGGCCTTTCGGGACCGCCCTTCGCATTTGAATCGTGACTACCTTGCCATCTGCTCGGCCGCCCGCTTACCTGCTGTTTGAGAGGTAAAACCTACCAAAATAAACCTGTCCCTTTTGGCAGGTTTACAAGAAAGCGGGGATGAGATGGCGACGGTGTACGGTTATGCGCGGGTGAGTTCGCGCGATCAGAATCTGAATCGGCAGCTGGATGCGCTGGGCGCCTATGGCGTGGGCTCGGCGAATATTTATGCCGACCATGCGAGCGGCAAGGACTTCGATCGACCGCGTTATCGCGAGCTGCTGCACGTCCTGGGAGACGGGGACGTGCTGGTGGTGCTTTCTATCGACCGACTTGGCCGTAATTACTCCGAGATTCTTGAGGAATGGCGACGCATTACCAAGGAACTCGGGGTTGCCATTGTGGTGTTAGACATGCCATTGCTTGACACGCGCGCTAGGGCCAGCGGCGCGCCGGATGTGACCAACGTCCTGATTGCCGATATTGTGCTGCAACTGCTGAGCTACGTGGCGCAGGTGGAGCGCGAGAATATCCATCGGCGCCAAGCGGAGGGAATTGCAGCGGCGCGGGCGCGAGGGGTCCGTTTCGGTCGACCTCGCAAGCCGTGCCCTCCTCAGTTTGAGCTGGTGCGCGATAGCTATGAGGCAGGCGATATTACCCGCAGCCAGGCAGCAAAGTGCCTGGGCGTGTGCGTGGGGACGTTCGATCGCTGGATGCGCGAGGCGGGGTAGGGGTTTGCGTCGCTTTGTCGCTTCCTGTTGCGATTCAAATTTTGATACGGTGACGATGCCATTTGGGGCTACACTCGCTGATATTCAAAAAAGGAGGTTGGCCCTTGGCGCGAGTAAAACAAATAATCGGATTGACCGCGATCGTTCTGTTCGCTGCAACGCTGGCGGGCATCTGGGTGCTGACGGAGCAAAATGCGGTGGAGACGTCGTTGCTGAGCGAGTCCACCGCGCGTGTGGTGGAGGGCCAGGCTACGGGCGTTCAGGCTGTCGATGCCACGGGTGAAGCCCAGACGGAGTACGGAATGACCGGGGGCGCCGATTCGACTGCCTCGAATGTCCGGTCTGGCCGACTTGCTTCCATTCGCATGTGGGTGGGCACAAACGTCCGTCGCGTTGCCCATACCGTAGAGTTTTTCTTCGTCGGATTGTTCGCCTCCGTGGTCGTGGTTTGCTTTTCCAGGCGTCCGTGGAGCGTATGCTCCCGTTGCGTGCCCGTATTGCTCTTTTGCGCCGCCTGCTCCGTTGGCGATCAGGTGCATAAGATCTTTGTTCCCGGAAGGCATTTCGACGTTATCGATTTAGGATTCGACGCTGCGGGCTATGTCACCGCCATGCTGTCGGTATTGCTGGCGGCGGCGTTGGTGCGCCATGCGACTCGGCCGATCGGCGCCCATGCGAGGCGCTAGCCGGTAACAAACCCGTTTCTGATAATGCGACCTTGTTGAATTATTTTGTGTCGCGCGTATTTCCGAGCGGTCGGATTTGAGGGGCGAGCGGTAGAACGCTCGCCCTTTGTGCGCCACGATGCGGCACAATGTACCGCAAAAGCTGTTTGTATCCGGTACGAATCGTTCGTTGGTCTTTAATTCTTCTCAACGGAGGTGTTTGAGATGGCAAACGGATTGCTTTTGCGGCTTCGCGAGCGTGAGCTCAGCGCGAGCCCGGCGGAACGCAATGTCATCGCATATGTAAGCGCTCATCCGCACGAGGTGGTCGGGCTGTCCGTCCGCGGTCTTGCCGATGTCACGTTCTCCTCGCCCTCGAGCATTTTGCGCTTTTGCAAGCGTTTGGGTTTTGCGGGCTACAAGGAGTTCCAGCGCGAACTGATTGCCGAGCTGGCGCTCTTAGGTGACAAGAAAGACGTAGCCCTCGAGGACATCTCCATGGATGACAGCGTCGAACGTATCGTGGGGAAGGTGATGAAAAGCAACGTGCGCACGATCGAGGCGACGGCGCGAACGCTCGATTACACCGTCTTGGAGCGATGCGCGGCCCGTCTTAAGCGGGCACGCGCGGTCAATCTGTTCGGTATTGGTGCTTCTCGTTTGGTCGCGCATGACCTGGCGCAAAAGCTCATGCGTGTCGACAAAGAGTGCCGTCTGTACGACGACTGGCATGATCAGCTCTTATGTGCCAAGAACATGCATGAGGGCGATATGGCAATCGCCTTTAGCTACTCGGGCTTGACGCAAGAGGTGCTGGACTGCACCGCCGAGGCTCAACGTCACAACTGTCCCGTTGTGGCCGTTACCAAAGTAGATGGATCATCCAAGCTTGCCACCATGGCCGATGCCGTGCTCGGCGTCGCCGCGAGTGAACCCTTGGTCCGCAGCGGTGCCATGGCTTCGCGTATGGCCCAGCTTATGGTTGTCGATGCCCTGTACGCTGCTTACGTTGCCAGCGACTACGAACGGGCGACGCATGTCATTAAGCAAAACTACATCGAGAAACAGGAAAGATGAGGTGAATGAAATGCTCGATTTAACAAAATTCACGACCGAACAGCGTAATCAAAAGTCAATGGACCTCGATACGATGACATCGCTGCAAATCGTCACGACGATGAACGATGAGGATCTTCGTGCCGTTCAGTCGGTCACGAAAGTGTTGCCCCAGGTTGCCACAGCAATCGACTGGGCTGCTGAGACACTCGAGCGCGGCGGGCGCGTCTTTTACATGGGCGCAGGCACCAGCGGTCGTCTGGGCGTACTCGACGCTTCGGAGTGTCCGCCCACGTTTGGCGTATCGCCCGATCTGGTCGTCGGGCTCATTGCCGGGGGCGAGACGGCGTTTATCAAGGCTGTCGAAGGTGCCGAAGACAGCGAGGAGCTTGGCGCGAGCGACCTGCGGGAGCGTGGACTCTCGGACAAGGATCTTGTCGTTGGCCTGGCGGCAAGCGGTCGTACTCCCTATGTGGTGGGCGGCCTTGTGTACGCCAAGGCAACTGGGTGCAAGACCATTGCAATTGCCTGTAACCAAGGGTCGAAGATCGGGGAGAGCGCAGATCTTGCCATTGAGCCCGTGCCCGGTCCCGAGGTGCTGACCGGCTCAACGAGGCTCAAGGCGGGAACGGTCCAGAAGCTCATTCTCAACATGATTTCGACCGGTGCCATGGTCAAGATTGGCAAGGTGTACCAAAACCTGATGGTCGATGTGCAGCAGACGAACGAGAAGTTGGTGGTGCGCGGCCAGAACATCGTGATGGAGGCGACCGGCTGCACGCGCGAGCGCGCTGTTCAGGCGCTTGCAGATGCCGGCGGCCACGTAAAAACCGCTATTGTCTCGGTACTGCTGGACTGCGATGCCGAGCAGGCCGCGGTAGCTCTTGAGCGGGCGCGAGGCCATGTCCGTGCTGCGGTGAGTGGCCATGAGAAGAGCAATGCCGATGCCCAATAGGTGCGCGGCGCGAGCTGATATGACATCCAGACGAGATACCCAATACAAGGAGGAGTTATGACGAACAAAGAGCTGGCTCAAAAGCTGCTGGACCTTTTGGGCGGTAAAGACAACGTGCTGGCAAACGCGGCGTGCATGACGCGCCTGCGCGTGACCGTCAAAGACACGGGCAACGTCGACACGGAGGGCATTAAGGCGCTCGACGGCGTGATGGGCCTGGTCGAGGACGACACGATGCAGATCGTGCTGGGTCCGGGCAAGGTGAATAAGGTGCTCGAGGAGTTCTCCAAGCTCACCGGCCTTGCGAAAGGCGTTGCTGACGAGAGCGTGGTTGACGCTGCGGCCACAAACAAGGCCGCGCAGAAGGCCAAGTACGAGTCCAAGCCGGTTCAGGCCTTCCTCAAGAAGATTTCCAATGTCTTCGTCGCCCTGCTTCCCGGCATCATTGCGGCTGGCCTCATCAACGGTATCTGCAACGTCATTAACGTCTCGACGGCAGGCGCGCTTGCAGGCGAGTGGTGGTACCAGGGCATTCGCTCCATGGGCTGGGCCCTGTTTGCCTATCTGCCCATCTTGGTGGGCTATAACGCGGCACGTGAGTTTGGTGGCTCCGCTGCGCTGGGCGGCATCGCCGGCATGATGTGTATCGCCAACAGTGCCATGCCCCTGCTTGCGCCTGGCGCGGCTGATCCTGCCACTGCCATTCTGCTGCCGCTCACCAATGCGCAGTACAACCCCGCAGCGGGCGGCATGATCGCGGCTCTCATCGCTGGCGCATTTTTTGCCTGGATGGAGCGTCAGATTCGCAAGGTTATGCCCAACGCACTCGACACGTTCTTGTCTCCGCTGCTGGTGCTCATCATCGGCGCCTTTGCTCTGATGCTCGTCATCCAGCCGGTTGGCGCATGGCTGACGACTGCCATCTTTAGCGTTTTGACCTTTATCTTCGAGAAGCTGGGCGTCCTGGGCGGCTATATCCTGTCGGCAGGCTTCTTGCCGCTGGTTTCCGTCGGCCTGCATCAGGCGCTCACGCCGATCCACGCTATGCTCAACGATCCCGACGGCGCTACCAAGGGTATCAATTACCTGCTTCCCATCCTTATGATGGCTGGCGGCGGCCAGGTCGGTGCCGGTTTGGCGCTGTACTTTAAGACCAAGAACGCCAAGCTCAAGAAGTACGTCGCAGAGTCCATTCCCGTTGGAATCCTGGGTGTGGGAGAGCCTCTGATGTATGCTGTTACGCTGCCGCTCGTTCGTCCGTTTGTGACGGCCTGCCTGGGTGCCGGATTTGGCGGCGCGCTCGCGGCGCTGCTTCACATCGGCACGGTTTCTCAGGGTGTTTCCGGTCTGTTTGGCCTGCTGATCGTCGTTCCTGGCCAGCAGCTCGGCTACGTTGCCGCTATGCTGCTTGCCTATGCCGCCGGCTTTGTCCTGACGTGGTTCTTTGGCGTCGACGAGCAGAAGATCAACGAGTTCTTTGGCGAGTAGTTTGATATCGCGAGCCGTGTTGCTCAGGGCTCGCGGCGCGCGGCAGATTTCTTGATGCTATGGTTGTGCCGGCGGGGCTAACTGCTCCGCCGGCCTTTTTTCAAGGAGTGTTGCAGCGTGAAAACGGGTGTTTCGATTTATCTTTCCAGCCCTTTGCAGGATATTGAG
>CAJKGV010000063.1:0-9672 GCA_905199455.1 Collinsella aerofaciens
GTGGGCCGCGTCAAGACCTACGAGTCCATCGTCAAGGGCGAGAACGTTCCTGTCCCGGGTATCCCCGAGTCCTTCAAGGTTCTCGTCAAGGAGATCCGCTCCCTCGCACTGGACATCGAGCCCATGCACGATGCCGACGAGGACGCCTCCGCCCCTGTGACCGCCGAGGAGACCTCTGCTCTCGACGACCTGGCTGCGCTCGCCGGCGTTGACACCGACGTCGAGGCCGAGGATGCCGAGACCGCCGAGGCACCCGAGGCTGTCGCCGCCACGACCACTGATAAGGAGTAGTTGACTGTGGCAGATTTCGAAGCTACTGATTTTGACTCGGTAAAGATCTCCCTTGCCTCCGCCGACCAGATCCGTTCCTGGTCGCACGGTGAGGTCAAGAAGCCGGAGACCATCAATTACCGTACCCTCAAGCCCGAGAAGGACGGCCTGTTCTGCGAGAAGATCTTCGGTCCCGCCAAGGACTGGGAGTGCTCCTGCGGCAAGTACAAGGGCATCCGCTTTAAGGGCATCGTCTGCGAGCGCTGCGGCGTCGAGGTCACCTCGGCCAAGGTGCGTCGCGACCGCATGGGCCACATCGAGCTCGCCGCTCCCGTGTCCCACATCTGGTACTTCAAGAGCCCCACGAGCTTCCCGATGAGCCGTATGCTCGACATCAAGTCCAAGGACCTCGAGAAGGTTCTGTACTTTGCCAGCTACATCATCACCGAGGTTGACTATGAGGCCCGCGAGGCCGACGCCGACGACCTGCGCGAGGAGCTCGCCGCCGATCTGGAAGAGATCGATGCCGAGTGCGCCCGCCAGATCGAGTCCCTCAAGGAGCAGGGCGACCCCGAGAACTTTGACGAGTTCTCCGACGAGGAGCCGCTGACCCCCGAGGAGATCGCCTCCGGCATCGTCGACATCGAGGAAGAGTGCAAGGATGAGAAGCAGCTCCGCACGGACGCCTTCAACGCCTTCATGAAGCTCACCGAGCGCGACCTCATCTCCGATGAGCCGCTGTTCCGCGAGATGACCCGTTACTACTCCATGTACTTCAAGGGTGGCATGGGTGCTGAGGCCGTCCGCGACCTGCTCGCTGCCATCGACCTCCCTTCCGAGGCCGAGAAGCTCAAGGCCATCATCGCCGACGAGGATTCCCAGAAGCAGAAGCGCGAGAAGGCCGTCAAGCGCCTTGAGGTCGTTGACGCCTTCCTGAAGGGCGGCAACAGCCCCGCGAACATGATCCTGGACGTCATCCCGGTCATTCCGCCCGATCTGCGCCCGATGGTCCAGCTCGACGGCGGCCGTTTCGCCGCGTCCGACCTTAACGACCTGTACCGTCGCGTGATCAACCGTAACAACCGACTCAAGCGCCTGCTCGACCTGGACGCCCCTGCGATCATCGTGAACAACGAGAAGCGCATGCTCCAGGAGTCCGTGGACGCCCTGTTCGACAACGGCCGTCGTGGTCGCCCGGTCTCTGGCCGTGGCGGTCGCCCGCTCAAGTCGCTCGCCGAGGCCCTCAAGGGCAAGCAGGGTCGTTTCCGTCAGAACCTGCTGGGCAAGCGTGTCGACTACTCGGGCCGTTCGGTAATCGTTACCGACCCCAAGCTGCTGCTGCACCAGTGCGGTCTGCCCAAGACCATGGCGCTGGAGCTCTTCAAGCCCTTCGTCATGAAGCGCCTGGTCGAGCTTGGCAAGGTCGAGAACATCAAGGGCGCCAAGCGCGCTATCGACCGCGGTGCCACCTTTGTGTGGGACATCCTCGAAGAGGTCATCGACGGCCGCGTCGTGCTGCTCAACCGTGCACCGACCCTGCACCGTCTGTCCATCCAGGCCTTTGAGCCGGTGCTGGTCGAGGGCAAGGCTATCCACCTGCACCCGCTGGTCTGCTCGCCCTTCAACGCCGACTTCGACGGCGACCAGATGTCTGTCCACGTGCCGCTGTCCAGCCAGGCTCAGGCCGAGGCTCGCGTGCTCATGCTCTCTGCGAACAACCTGCGCTCGCCGGCATCCGGCAAGCCGGTCAACATCCCCTCGCAGGACATGATCATCGGTGTGTACTACCTGACCCAGGTCCGCGACGGTCTGCCGGGCGAGAACCACGTGTTCGCCAGCTTCGACGACGCGCTGCATGCCTATGACTGCCGCTCCGAGGTCGACATGCAGGCCAAGATTCAGGTCCGCGTGTCCGCCGCCGACGCCAATGTCATCAACGAGGACGGCACCCGTATCTTCCGCGTCAAGAACGGCAAGAACGAGTTCGTCGACTACGACGTCACCGGCAACAAGACCGCGCGCTTCGAGACCTCTATCGGCCGCATCATCTTCAACCGCCAGTGCCTGCCCGAAGACTATGAGTTCATGAACTACAAGATGGTCAAGGGCGACGTGGCCAAGCTGGTTGCGGACTGCTGCGATCGTTACCCCGAGGCCAAGGTCGGCCCGATCCTCGACGCCATCAAGTACTCCGGCTTCCACTACGCTACCCGCGCCGGCCTCACCATCTCGGTGTGGGACGCTCTCATCCCTGCCGAGAAGCAGGAGCTGCTTGACCGCGCCCAGGCCAACGTCGACCAGATCAACGAGTACTTCGAGGAGGGCTTCATCAACGAGACGGAGCGCCACATCGAAGTCGTTAACGAGTGGACCGCTTGTACCGACAAGGTTGCAGCGCTCATGCTCGACATGTTCGACGAGGAGAACCCGCTATACATGATGGCCGACTCCGGCGCCCGTGGTTCTAAGACCCAGCTGCGTCAGCTCGGCGGCATGCGTGGCCTGATGGCAGACATGTCCGGCGAGACGATCGACCTTCCCATTAAGGCGAACTTCCGCGAGGGCCTGCTGCCGCTCGAGTACTTCATTTCGACCTACGGCGCCCGTAAGGGCCTGGTCGATACCGCATCCCACACCTCGGACTCTGGTTACCTGACCCGTCGTCTGGTCGACGTGGCCCAGGACGTCATCGTCCGCGAGGAGGACTGCGGTACGCACGAGGGCGTCACCTACAACCTCATCATCCCTGGCACCACCGACCTCAACACCGACCTCGTCGGCCGTTGCTTCATCGAGGATGTCGTGGCTCCCGATGGCACCGTGCTCTTTGAGCAGGACGGCTACATCGAGAAGGTCGCCGACATCCAGAAGATGGTCGACGCGGGCCTCAAGAAGGTCAAGCTCCGCGCGCTGCTCACCTGCCGCTCCAAGTACGGCGTGTGCCAGAAGTGCTACGGCTGGGATCTTTCCACCCGTCGTCCGGTCGCCATCGGTACTGCCGTCGGCATTATTGCCGCCCAGTCCATCGGCGAGCCCGGTACGCAGCTTACGATGCGTACTATTCACTCCGGCGGCGTCGCTGGCGTCGACGATATTACGCAGGGTCTGCCTACGGTCAGCCGTATGTTCGATATCGTCGGCAACGTCAACGAGAAGATTCTGGGTCGCGAGGCCGAGCTGGCTCCGTACTCCGGTCACCTCTCGATTAAGCCCGAGAAGTCCGAGTACGTGCTGACGCTCACCGACTCCGAGGATCACACCCGTGTCCTCGACGAGCGTCGCGTCCCCGCTTCGGTGCGCTTCATGCCCGAGATTGAGGACGGCTGCGAGGTTCGCGCCGGCGACCAGATCACCAAGGGCTTCGTCAACTTCCGCAACCTGCGCAAGCTGACCGACATCGAGTCGACGATGCACACCTTCGTCGAGAGCGTCAAGGACGTCTACACCAGCCAGGGCGTCGACCTGAACGACAAGCACATCGAGGTGCTCGCACGTCAGATGCTGCGTCGCGTTCAGGTCACCAACCCCGGCGACTCCAAGTACCTGCTTGGTCAGTACGTCGACCGCTACGAGTTCGCCGACGAGGTCGAGCGCGTTGCCCGTCTGGGCGGTCAGGCTCCTGTGGCCGAGCCCGTCATCCTGGGTACGCTCAAGGTCGCGTCCAACATCGACTCCTGGCTGTCGAGCGCTTCGTTCATCCGTACCGCCGGCGTCCTTACCGAGGCTGCCATCAAGGGCAAGGTCGACCACCTGCTCGACCTTAAGTCCAACGTCATCGTCGGTAAGAAGATCCCGGCTGGTACTGGCCTCAAGCCGTACGCCAACGCCAAGCTGACGTATCGCACGGCCGACGGCTATGTCGACATCGACGGCCCGGCTTCGCCCAACGCCAAGTCGCTGCCCGAGTGGGCTCCTGTTGAGCTCAAGGACCTGGACGAGCAGCTCCCGCAGCAGCTCGACTGGGCCGGCTACGACGAGTTCGGTGGTGCTGACGGTTCGTTCACCCGCAACGGCCACACCATCTCCGCCGAGAAGGCTCGTCTGTACCTGTTCGACGACCTGGGCGTGTCGCAGCGCTGGACCAACAAGTTCAGCGAGGTTGGCATCGAGACGGTCGGCGACCTGGTCGGCAAGTCCGAGGAGGATCTGCTGCGCATCGATGGCATCGGTGCCAAGGCGATCGAGGAGCTCCGTGACGGCCTGGAGGCCCACGACTTGCTCTACATCCTCGAGAACAACGACGACGTTGCCGACGAGGAAGACCTCTCGCAGCTGCTGCAGATGGTCTTTAGCCCCGACGGTCCGGACGACATCCTGCTGGGCACCTCCGCCGCGCCGACGCATCACGCCGACGCCGACGAGGAGCTCCTGGGCGCCCCGATCGACGACAAGAAGGCTCCCGCCAACGGCGCTATCAACGAGGACATGGCTTCCCTCGATGAGCTGCTCAACCAGCTCGTGGACACCGACGACGCCGAAGAGGCCAAGGACAACGACGAGGAGTAACTAGTTCCGCCGTTCTAACGAACGGCGGCGATCTCCGTCGCTGCGCGGCCCCCAGAGCTACAATCTGTCATTCAAAAGGCAGGGCATGACCAAAAGGTCAATGCCCTGCCTTTTTCATGCCACCTTGTACGCTCTGGGGGCCGCTCGCTTGCGTATGCTCAACCTGTTGCGTTCCGTCGATCCCTTGCCAATAAGGGGCAGAGTTTTTTTTGGTAGGTTATTCCTGCTTGAATTTGAAACATTTCGTTCGGTCAAAGCGTATCTATGGTGAGGGCCTCAGCAAGAAATATCAGCATCACCGGGAGGTGATTATGGAAGAACAAGCTTTTAGACAGGCGGTCGAAGATCACCGGGATGTCGTGTTTCGGATCGCATTGACGTACCTGCGCGATTGCGCCGATGCCGACGATGTTGCCCAAGATGTCTTTCTTAAGTTGCTTAAAAGCGATGGGCACTTTGAAAGTTGGGAACATCTTCGCCGCTGGCTTATCCGGGTCACGATCAATGAATGTAAATCGCTCTTTCGAAAGCCATGGAGGCGTGTGGAGGATATTGAGAACCTGGCCGATTCGCTTTCGGCGGCGCAGGATGAGACCAAGGCGGTCCTGTCAGACGTTATGCGACTTCCGGAGCGATTCCGTGTTCCCATCGTGCTCTATTACTATCTGGGCTTTTCGACCGCAGAGATTGCCGAGTTACTGCATGTGCCAGCCGCGACCGTTCGAACGCGTTTAGCTCGCGGTCGATCGAAGCTCAAATTGATCCTAGAGGAGGGCGACCGTGAAATCCAATCAAATCAAGCAGGCCTTCGAGTCCATCCAAGCCGATAGCAATCTTGCAGATCGCGTCCTTAATACCGCTGCGGGTGAGCCGCTTCATCGAAAGGGCCACGCGAAGCCTCTCTATGTTGCCGTAATCGGATGTCTTGCCGGAGTGTTGGCGACCGGAGGGGTCGCCTACGCCGTTGTCAATTCCGGCTATTTTGCCTCAGCCTGGGGAAACCACGGCAACGGGGATTCCATTACCTGGACTAATGGCGGCTCATCGGGGACTAAATACACCTACACCAGAGAGTTTGGTGACGGCATTGCGCCCCAAAGCCTGGAGGGCACAGTCCAGAAGGTTAATCTGTCCGTCGAGGGTAACGGCTATACGCTTGATATCCATGAGATGGCTATCGATAAAAACGGTTGCGGTGCCGTGACGTTTACGCTGTCCAATCCAAATGGCGTTAACTACTACAAGCCGGCAGCAGAGACAGGCGAACTTGTTCTCTATGGTGAAGAAGAACAAGGCATCGGCACGCCCAGCATGAACTTCGGCGAGGAATGGGCTGACACACGCTGCACCATTGATAAGGACACATCAAGCGATACTGTCATTAATGGCACGATGTACTTTGCTTCTATGGATCGCGAGCGAGGTTTTCAACATGCGGTCACCTGGAATATCTCGTGGACCGAGGGCGAAGGCGAGGATGCGAAGCCGTTCGAGGCATCGACGCCCGAGTTTAGCGTTGGAGCGTACGTCGATACAAAGGAACTCCGCTCCGATGACTCGCCTCTCGAGATCAGCCCGTTTTCTATCCAGACACACATCGATGATCTGGGCATTGACGCAGTCACGAAGAAGTTGACGGTTACCTACAAGGATGAATCGGAGCAGATTATCGAAGATGACGACGCAGGGACGTTCAACTTATATTTTTCTTATACGCGCAATAGCGGAGAGAACATCTGGGTGCCAACGAAGTTGATTGATGTCGACCAAGTGGTCTCAGTAACGCTTGAGGGCACACGCTGCACTTCAACAGAGGGCACCGAAACGTCGGAACCCTTTACCATCGTCTATTCGTGAGATTTGGGACCGCTTCCTACTAGGGGAAGCGGTTCATTTTGCGTTAAATGGGCGGTTAAAGCGAGTGATATTCGTCTGAATTTCGGAAGTATGCGGCAAAATCTTGATGGGCCGACCACACCGCATATGCTCAAGCGCTCTACCTGCTGATTTGTTATCGCAAAACCCCTGCGCGCTCAGCAAGTCCAAAATTTGCCGCATACTTCCGAAAACGCCGCCGATTTCCATGCGACAGACGAAAGCAGATCACCGCCGGAGCGCGACGTTTCCCCAGATAAAACCGACCAAAATTAACCTGTCCCTTTTTGGCAGGGAACGTTGCCCCGACGAGCACGTCGGATTCCCGGTCCGGGCGGCCCGCTGTTTAAGTTTGTCGCGAGTTCCGCACGCAAAGGAAAGCACTTAATGTGCTTTCCGTCTTGCGCAGGACTGTAGAGCAGCAAACTTAAACAGCGGGCCGCCCGGACCGGGAATCCGCCCACGCGCGTAGAAGGGGATTCCTTTTGTGTAGGCTTTGCGGAAATATGCTCATTTTGGGATACGCCCGGCGGCGTGGTCTGTTGACGGCACAGCTAACGCCACGTATCCTATCGAACTGCGTGTTTCGTAGGGGGATGCTGACCCCTCGATTCAAGCCGTTGCACTTTACAGAAAGCTGGAATCATTCGAGAAGGAGTACGCTTTGCCTACTATTAACCAGCTGGTTCGCCAGGGCCGTCGTTCCGTGCCCAAGAAGTCCAAGAACGCTGCTCTGCAGCACAACTCCCAGAAGCGCGGCGTGTGCACCCGCGTCTTCACCACGAGCCCCAAGAAGCCGAACTCGGCTCTTCGTAAGGTTGCCCGTGTTCGCCTTGTCAACGGCATCGAAGTTACTGCTTACATCCCGGGTGAGGGCCACAACCTGCAGGAGCACTCCATCGTGCTCGTCCGCGGCGGTCGTGTCCGTGACCTCCCTGGTGTCCGTTATCACGTCATCCGTGGCGCCTACGACGCTGCTCCGGTCCAGAACCGTATGCAGGCCCGTTCCAAGTACGGTGCTAAGCGCCCCAAGGCTAAATAAGCCAGATAACGTTTTGATACTTTCGCCGTGTGCCGCCTAAGCGCCGCACGGTAGACACTTAAGGAGATTTCACATGCCGCGTCGTGCAGCAGCTAATCGTCGTGAGGTTCAGCCTGACGCCGTTTACAACAACCGCCTGGTGACTCAGCTCATCAACAAGGTCCTTCTTGACGGCAAGAAGGCCACCGCTGAGCGCATCGTTTACACCGCTTTCGAGATCGTTGCCGAGAAGTCCGAGGGTGGCGACGCTGTCGCTACCTTCAAGAAGGCTATGGACAACGTCAAGCCCACGCTCGAGGTTAAGCCCAAGCGTGTCGGTGGCGCTACCTATCAGGTCCCGATGGAGGTCAACTCCCGTCGTTCCACCGCTCTGGGTATCCGCTGGATCGTCAACTTCTCCCGCGCTCGCAAGGAGAAGACCATGGCCGAGCGTCTCGCCAACGAGATCCTCGACGCTTCCAACGGCCTGGGCGCTTCCGTCAAGAAGCGTGAGGACGTCTTCAAGATGGCCGAGGCCAACCGCGCGTTCTCTCACTATCGTTGGTAAGTTAAGGTAAGGAACTAACATGGCTAAGCCTAAGTACAAGCTTTCCGATACCCGTAACATCGGCATCATGGCCCACATCGATGCCGGTAAGACCACCACGACCGAGCGTATTCTTTACTACACCGGTAAGACCCACAAGATCGGTGAGGTCCATGAGGGCGCTGCCACCATGGACTGGATGGTTCAGGAGCAGGAGCGCGGCGTAACCATTACCTCCGCTGCTACCACGTGCTTCTGGAACAAGGACGGTAAGGACTACCGCATCCAGATCATCGACACCCCGGGCCACGTTGACTTCACCGCCGAGGTCGAGCGCTGCCTGCGCGTCCTCGATGGCGCTGTCGCCGTCTTCGACGCCGTTGCCGGCGTTCAGCCCCAGTCTGAGACCGTTTGGCGTCAGGCTTCCACCTTCAACGTCCCCCGCATCGCCTTCATCAACAAGTATGACCGCGTGGGCGCTGACTTCTTCAACGCTATCGAGACCATGAAGGATCGTCTCGACGCTAACGCCGTGGCCGCTCAGGTCCCGATGGGCGCCGAGGACAACTTCTGGGGCGTCATCGACCTGGTCACCATGACTGCATGGGACTTCAAGGCCGACGAGAAGGGTATGACCTACCCCGAGCCGATGGACGAGATCCCGGCTGAGTTTGCCGACATCGCTGCCACCAAGCGCGAGGAGCTCCTTGACGCTGCTGCCAGCTTTGACGACGAGCTCATGGAGAAGATCCTCATGGAGGAGGACTTCACCGTCGAGGAGCTCAAGGCTGCTCTGCGCAAGGGCGTTCTGGCCAACGAGCTTAACCTCGTCTTCGTGGGTTCCGCCTACAAGAACAAGGGCGTCCAGGAGCTGCTCGACGCTGTCGTCGACTACCTGCCCAGCCCGCTCGACGTCGAGGCCGTCACCGGTACCGATCCGGACACCGGTGAGGAGATCCAGCGTCATCCTTCCTTCGACGAGCCCTTCTCCGGCCTGGTCTTCAAGATCATGACCGACCCGTTCGTCGGTAAGCTCACCTACGTCCGCGTTTACTCCGGCCGCGCCGAGTCCGGCTCCTACGTTGTCAACGCTTCCAACGGTCAGCGCGAGCGCCTCGGCCGCATCCTCGAGATGAACGCCGCCGAGCGTATCGACCGTGACGACGCTGCCGCCGGCGACATCGTCGCTTGCGTCGGCTTCAAGAACTCCACCACCGGTGACACCCTGTGCGCCGAGGGCAAGGAGATCGTCCTCGAGAAGATCGAGTTCGCTAAGCCCGTTATCGACGTTGCCATCGAGCCCAAGACCAAGGCCGAGCAGGACAAGATGTCCCTGGCTCTGACCAAGCTCGCCGAGGAGGACCCGACCTTCCAGGTGTCCACCAACCACGAGACCGGCCAGACCATCATCGCCGGCATGGGCGAGCTGCACCTCGAGATCATCGTCGACCGT
>CAJKGV010000064.1:0-9604 GCA_905199455.1 Collinsella aerofaciens
GGAAGGATTCGGTCGTGTCGGAAAATAGGGATTACTACGAGGTACTTGGCGTCGACAAGGATGCCGACGCGCGGACGATTAAGCGCGCGTTTCTAAAGAAGGCCCGTACCGTACACCCGGACGTTTCGGACGACCCCGAGGCCGAGGCCAAGTTCAAGGAGCTCAACGAGGCCTATTCCGTTCTTTCCGATGAGCAGAAGCGTGCTAACTACGACCGTTACGGCACTGCCGACGGCCCTGGTGGTTCGGGCTACGTCGATATCAACGATATCTTTGGTGGTATGGGCATGGACGACTTGTTCTCGTCGTTTTTTGGCGGCGGTGCCGGCGGTGGCGCCCGCAGCCGTCGCGAGCGTCGTCGCGGTCGTGACATGGCCATCTCGCTTTCGGTGACGCTCGAGGAGGCGGCGCTCGGCTGCAAAAAGACAATCAGCTATGACCGCTTTGCTCCTTGCGAGGACTGCAATGGCACCGGTAGGGCAGAGGGCGCACAGGAAAAGCAGTGCGGCCGCTGCCACGGCACGGGCTATGTCACGACGGTTCAGCGATCGTTTTTGGGCCAGGTTCAGTCTTCCTCGCCTTGCCCCGACTGCCATGGCGAGGGCACGGTTATCGACCATCCCTGCGAGACCTGCGATGGTCAGGGCCGCACGCCTTCGCATGAAAAGATTGACATCGATATTCCCGCCGGCGTTTCGACCGGTCGACAGCTGCGTGTGAGCGGCTTTGGCGAGGCCGGTCTTCGCGGCGAGCCTTCGGGCGACTTGATTGTCAACGTGCGCGTTGCCGACCATGAGCGCTTTAAGCGCAACGGTGACGACCTGTACCTGGTGAGCGATATCTCGATTGCGCAGGCTGCGCTCGGCTGCGAGATCGAGGTCGAGGGCATTATGCCCGACGAGGTCGTTAAGGTGTGCGTCCCCGCCGGCGCCCAGTACGGCGACACCGTGAGCGTCAATAATTACGGCATGCCGCGCATTGGCGGTGGCGGTTCGCGTGGCCGCTTGATCGTGCAACTGCGCGTGGTCGTTCCCACCAATCTTTCCAATAAGCAGCGCGAGCTGCTCCGTGCTTTTGCCGATGAGATGGGCGATGACGTCGCTTCCGGTAAGAAGTCGGTGACCGACCGTATCAAGAGTGCCCTCGACGATATCCTCGATTAAGGAGCCCGCGTGCTCGCACCCCATATTTCCGTCGTCAACCTCGGCTGCCGTGTCAACCGGGTTGAGTCTGACCGTATCACTGCCGATCTTATGCGCCTGGGTTTTGCTATGGTGGAGCCCCAGGATGCCGACCTGATCGTCATTAACACCTGTGCCGTTACGGGCGAGGCCGAGGCCAAGACCCGTAAGGCCGTTCGTCATGCGCTGGCCTATCCGGGCGAGCCTTACGTGGTCGTAACCGGCTGCGTCGTCAACCTGCATCCCGAGGAGCTGCTGGAGCTCTCCGATCGCGTGATCGCCGAGCCGTCCAAGATTGACGTCGCCGAGCGCGTCTGCGAGGTGCTGGGTGTTGAATCCGATAGCGTGCCCGCCTGTAGCGATGGCGACGTGGTCGATGCGCTCGGTCGCTCTCGCCTGGGCGTGAAGATTCAGGACGGCTGCAACCATCGCTGCACCTATTGCATTGTGTGGAAGGCACGCGGCCCCGAGCGCTCCGTGCCCGTCGAGTCCGTGCTCGAGCAAGTTCGCGAGGCCCAGGAGGCCGGCGTGCCCGAGGTGGTGCTGACCGGTGTGAACCTGGGTGCCTACGATGGCAAGAGCGCGACCGACGAGCATGTCGAAATCGATGAGCTGCTCGAGGCCATCATGGAGCGCACGTCTATTCCGCATGTGCGCATTTCCTCGGTCGAGCCCATGGATATCTCTGAGCGCCTGCTTAAGGTTATGGCGCGCTATCCGCAGCGTATCGCCCCGTTTTTGCACCTGCCCGTGCAGTCCGGCTGCACGGCGACCTTGCATCGCATGGGCCGTCCCTATAGTGCCGAGGCCTTTGAGGACACGGTGCGCATGATTCGCGCCATCCTGCCGCAGGCGTCTCTTTCGTGCGACGTCATCGTCGGTTTTCCTGGTGAGACGGACGAGGAGTTCGAGGAGTCGCTGGCGCTGTGCCGCCGTGTGGGTTTCTCGCGTATGCACGTGTTCCGCTATAGCAAGCGTCCCGGTACCCTTGCTGCCGACATGCCCGACCAGGTGCCGCCCGAGGTTATGGCCGAGCGCAGCCGTCGTATGCGAGACACGGCGCAGGAGCTCGCTATTGCCGATGCTCGTCGTCGCGTGGGCACTGTCGAGCGTGCCGTGCTCGAGTATGGTGACAGCCTGACGCTCGGTTCGTTCCATCATGCCCGTCTTGACGATACCTGTGGACTTACAGCCCCGTGCCTGCTCGATGTTGCTATCATCGGAGTCGATGATTCCGGCTTGGTCCATGCGCGCAGGGAGGTCCATGGAAGCCTCGAAGATTAGACTTACCGTTCCCGAGGGAATTGATCCCTCGTGCGTTTTGGGCGCCGGCGACGGCGTCCTTCGTGCACTCGAGAGCTTGGTTCGCGCCCATGTGGTCGCCCGTGGCGATTGCATCGCCGTGAGCGGTGACCCGGACGAGGTCGAACTCGTGGCTCGCTTTTTCGAACATGCTTTTCGCGAGGCGGCGGCCGGTCGTACCCTGTCTGCCGACGATGTCTCTCGCTGCCTGGCCGTCTTGCGCGATGGTGAGCACGAGGCTACGTCGCTTCGCGATGACGTGCTGCTTTCGTATCGCGGTCGCGTCATTCGCCCCAAGACGCTCGGGCAAAAGCGCTATGTGGATGCCATTCGCTCGCATACCATCACCTTTGGCTTGGGTCCTGCCGGTACCGGTAAGACCTATCTGGCCATGGCGCTCGCCGTTGCCGCGCTCAAGCGCCATGAGGTGGGCCGTTTGATCTTGACGCGTCCTGTTGTCGAGGCGGGGGAGAACCTGGGCTTTTTGCCTGGCACCCTCGAGGAAAAGATCGATCCGTACATGCGTCCGCTCTACGACGCCCTTTTTGACATGATGGATCGCGAGCGCACCGATGAGCTTATGGAGCGCGGCGTGATCGAGATCGCCCCGCTTGCCTATATGCGCGGTCGTACGCTGAGCGATGCTTTCGTGGTGCTCGACGAGGCGCAAAATACTACGCCCGAGCAGATGAAGATGTTCCTGACACGCCTTGGATTCAACTCCAAGTTCGTGATTACCGGCGACCTCAGCCAGCGCGACCTGGTGGGTCGTCGTGGTGGCTTGGCGGATGTTGAGAAGATTTTGGGCCGTGTCGACGATGTGGCGTTTGCACACCTGGAGCGCGCCGACGTGGTGCGCCATGCCCTAGTGGGTCATATCGTTGAGGCATATGATGCTTATGATGACGTGCGCGAGCAGCGCTCGCGCGACCGAAAGGAGTCCCGTTGAGTGTATTGATCAGCAACGATGCCGAGCTCGATACGCTGCTCGACGCGCAGGAGGTGGAGCACATCTGCGAGGTTGTGCTTGCCGCCGAGGGCGTTGAACGTGAAGTCGAGATTTCCCTTTCGTATGTCGACGAGGACGAGATGCACGAGCTCAACCACGAGTGGCGTGGCATCGACCGCACCACCGATGTGCTCTCGTTTGAATGCGACTCGGCCTTTGACGAGGATATTCCCGCCGACGAGACGCTCGAGCTCGGCGATATCATCTTGGCCCCGCAGGTCATTGCCCGTCAGGCCCCCGGCTTTGGCAATAGCCCTGCCGACGAGTGCCGCCTGATGCTCGTACACGGCATGCTACACCTGCTGGGGTATGACCATATCGAGGACGACGAGGCCGAGGTCATGGAGGCCCGCGAGGACGCTATCCTGCGCGATCTGGCGCTCGAGCGCGGCGAGGACCCCAAACTCGTTCACGTCGGCCCCATCACCAATCATGCCCACGACTAGGAGCCGCTTATGATTCCCGGATCGAACAAGGACCATCCGTCCTTTTTAAAGTCGTTCTCCTACGCCATGGAGGGCTTCGTCACCGCCGTCAAGACCGAGCGCAACATTAAGGTTATGCTCGTAGCGGGCGTGTGCACCATCATTGCTGGCTGCATCGTGGGGCTCGACATTGCCGAGTGGGCCACGATTATCATCTGCTGCGGCCTGGTGATTCACGGCGAGCTGTGCAATACCGCCATGGAGGCCATTGTCGATCTGGCGACCCAGGAGCTCCATCCGCTGGCAAAACGCGCCAAGGACATCGCCGCCGCCTCGGTATACGTACTTTCAATCACCGCCGCGATTGTGGGCTTGCTGGTATTTGCCCACGCGCTCGGCTTTATTTAGAAAGGGATTCCCATGTCCGACAATATGCAGCCTATCGATGAAATTTTGGACGACGAGTCCCCGGATGCTAAGGCGACCGAGGCCTATGAGGAAGCCGAGGAGTTCGACCCGTTTGAGGGCATGAGCGACGAGGAACTCGACGCCCTGTGCGACGAGGACGACAGCCTCGCGGGCTTTGGCGACGTTGAGCCCGGTTTCCGCAGTGGCTTCGTGGCCTTGGTCGGCCGCCCCAACGCCGGTAAGTCAACGCTGCTCAACGCCTGCTATGGCAAAAAGGTCGCCATCACCTCGCCGGTGGCCCAGACGACCCGCCGTCGCATGCGCGCCGTCGTCAACCGCCCCGGCTACCAGCTGGTCTTTGTCGATACCCCGGGTATCCACAAGCCCAAGGACGGTCTTGGGTCCGAGCTCAACAAGAGCGCGCTGTTCGAGCTGAACGATGTCGATGTTGTCGCGTTTTTGATTGATGCCACTAAACCGATCGGCAGGGGAGACGCCTGGGTTGCCGAGCGTGTCAAGAATGCCCGTTCCAAGAAGGTCCTGGTGCTCACGAAGGCCGACGAGGCCGATCCCGCCCAGGTTATGGAACAGCTCAAGGCCGCTCACGAGCTCATGGAATATGACGACGAGATCGTGACGTCGTCGGTCAAGAACTTCAACGTCGATGCGTTTATCGAGACCGTCGCTCACTTTTTGCCCGAGGGCCCGCGCTGGTTCCCTGAGGACATGGGCACCGACGCGTCCGACGAGACCCTCGTGGCCGAGTTTGTACGCGAGAAGGTTCTGCGTCGCACCCGCGACGAGATCCCTCACTCCGTGGGCGTCATCTGTGACGCGCTCGAGCAGACTAAGAAGGTTCTGCGCGTGCACGCCACTATTTACGTCGAGCGCGAGGGGCAGAAGGGCATCATCATCGGCAAGGGCGGCGAGATGATTAAGCATATCGGCATCGATGCCCGTCGTGACCTTGAGCGTATCTTTGGCACGCAGGTCTTTTTGGAGCTCGACGTGAAGGTCAAGGCCGGCTGGCGCGATGACGAGGCACAGATCCGCCGCTTTGGCTACAATGCCGAAGATTAAGCCTCGGCGTTCATGGCAGGCTCTCGCACATATCGCACAAAGGTGCTCGTCCTCGACAAGACGAAGCTCAAGGAAACCGACCTGATCTTGACCATGCTCGACGAACGGGGACGGCAGGTACGTGCCGTGGCTAAGGGCGCGCGTAAGCCCGGCGGTCGCCTTGCGGCCCGCTGCGAGCTATTCTGTACCGTCGATATGCTGCTCGCGCGTGGTCGCTCGCTCGACGTGGTTTCTCAGGCGGAGCTTATGGAGGCGCCACTCGGTGCCGCTCCTGACTACGAGACGATCTGTGCCGCCAGCGCGATTGCCGAGGTTGCGCGCGTGTGCTCGTTCGAGGATGCCGAGGATCCATTTACCTTTGCCATCACGCAGCGGGCGCTCACGCTTGTCGGCTGCGGGCTCGACTCGGCACATATGGACCTGCTCGTGGCGGCCTTTGTCTTTAAACTGCTGTCGCACGTTGGTTACCGCCCCGATTTCTCGGCATGCGTCTCGTGCGGCGATCCCATGCTCTCGCATTTCTCGGCCCAGGCCGGCGGGCTTCTGTGCGGGTCGTGCGCCTCGAGCGTGCCTGGCGCCGAGTTGGTATCGGTCGGCGAGGTCGCATGGCTGCGCGCTCTGATGTCCATGACATTCGATGCCCTTATGGACGAGCAGATCGATCCGCATACGGCTGCGTTTTTGCTGGGGCTTTCGCATGTTTGGGCCGCCACGCACACCGATCAGCGGCTCCGTGCGATGGAATTCATGTTGGGTCGGTGATGATGCGCAGGCGCGCGCCGCTTGTGGTAACATACCGATCTGTTGGTACCTCGACCTTGGATGTTCGCTCCACCGGCGGCTTCCCAGTCCGAGGCGAATGGAGTCGCCCACAGGCGACGCGAAACGAAAGGTGAAACAATGACTGTTTCCAAAGAGCGCAAGGCGGAGCTGACCGCCCAGTTCGGTAACTCCCCGGTCGATACCGGTAACCCCAAGGTTCAGGTCGCCATCCTGTCCGAGCGCATCAAGGAGCTGACCGAGCACATGAAGTCCCACCAGAAGGACTTCCACACCCGTCGTGGCCTGCTCATGCTCGTCGGCCGTCGTCGTCGTCTTCTCTCCTACATCAAGAAGAACGACATCGTCGAGTACCGTGAGCTCATCAAGGCTCTGGGCATCCGCGACAACATCCAGTAAGGATTTGTACATGCTAAGAGCGTCCTGCGCAGCGGGGCGCTCTTTTTGTGTAAGGGCGTGAACAATCACGCTCTGAAGCGTGGCGGGGGCAGGGGGCCCGCGTCACATGAGAAGCCCGCAGGCAAGGGGCCTGTGGGGTAAAGGAGAACAATGACACTCGTATCCAAGACCTTTGAGCTGTACGGCAAGACCTACACCTTTGAGTCCGGCGAGCTTGCCAAGCAGGCCACCGGCGCTTGTCTGGTCAAGCAGGGCGACACCACGATGCTCGACACCGTGGTCGTCTCCAAGGAGCGCAAGAATTACGACTTCTTCCCGCTGACCGTCGACTTCAACGAGAAGATGTACGCTGCCGGCCGTATCCCGGGCGGCTACCTTAAGCGCGAGGGCCGTCCCAGCGAGAAGGCCACGCTCACGGCTCGTATGATCGACCGCCCGATCCGCCCGAGCTTCCCGGACGGCTTCCGCAACGAGGTGCACATCGTCGCTACCTCGCTCGTCGCCGATCAGGTCAACCCCTTCGACGTCATCAACGTCATGGGTGCCTCCCTGGCCATGACGCTCGGCGGCGTGCCCTTCGAGGGCCCGCTTGCCTGCGTGCGCATCGGCCGCAACGTGGAGACCGGCGAGTTTATCGTCAATCCCACCTATGAGGAGCGCGAGAACTCCGACCTGGACCTGGAGCTGGGCGGCTCTGCCGACTTTATCTCGATGGTCGAGGCCGGCGCCGAGGAGATCTCCGAGGACGACATGCTCGCCGCTATGAAGTTTGGCCAGGAGGCCCTCGCTGCCTTCTGCCAGGCCCAAGACGAGTTCGTCGCCGAGTGGGAGCAGGTCAACGGCGCCATCGTCAAGAAGGAGTACCCGCTCGACCAGCCCGTCGAGGAGGTCCAGGAGCGCATCTTCGCCCACTACGACGAGATGGCCGCTGCCCTGCGCGACGCCGACAAGCTTTCCCGCATCGGTAAGGTCGAGGCTCTGAAGGAGTCCATCCGCGCCGAGTTCACCGATGAGGAGCAGGCCGCCTGGGAGCGCGAGATCCCCGTGGCGCTCAAGAAGCTCGAGAAGAAGGCCATGCGCACCATGGTCGTCGAGACCGGCGAGCGCGTCGACGGTCGTGCCGCCGACGAGATTCGTCCCATCATGGTGAAGGACAACTACCTGCCGCTCGTTCACGGTTCCGGCCTGTTCCAGCGTGGTCAGACCCAGGTGCTCTCCGTCCTGTCGCTCGGTATGCTCAACGAGGGCCAGCGTTTGGATACCATCGAGCCGACCGAGGGCAAGCGCTATATGCACCACTACAACTTCCCGCCGTTCTGCACCGGCGAGACCGGCCGCATGGGCAGCCCCAAGCGCCGCGAGATCGGTCACGGCAACCTTGCCGAGCGCGCCCTGCTTCCGGTGCTCCCCGACGAGAACGAGTTCCCCTACGCCATCCGCGTGGTCTCCGAGGTCATGGAGTCCAACGGCTCCTCCTCGATGGCTTCGACCTGCGGCTCCACGCTCGCCCTTATGGACGGCGGCGTGCCCATTAAGCGCCCCGTCTCCGGTATCGCCATGGGTCTGATCCAGGAGGAGGGCAAGACCGTGGTCCTGTCCGACATCCAGGGTCTCGAGGACTTCCTGGGCGACATGGACTTTAAGGTCACCGGCACCACCGAGGGCATCACCGCCCTGCAGATGGACAACAAGGCCACCGGTCTTACCTTCGACATCCTGGCCCGCGCCCTGCAGCAGGCCAAGGAGGGTCGCGCGTTCATCCTGCAGAAGATGCTCGATGTGATCCCCGAGCCGCGTCATACCACGCGCAGCACCGCTCCGCGCATCGTCTCCATCCAGGTTCCGACCGATAAGATCCGCGACGTCATCGGTTCTGGCGGCAAGGTCATCCGCGGCATCCAGGACGAGACCGGCGCTTCGGTCGACATTCAGGAAGACGGCACCGTCTTTGTCGGCGGCACCGGCGAGTCCGTCGACCAGGCCGTCGAGCGCATCAAGCTCATCATCAAGGTTCCCGAGCCGGGCGAGGAGTACACCGGTCGCGTTGTCTCCATCCAGCCCTTCGGCGCCTTCGTGAACCTGCTGCCCGGTAAGGACGGCCTGCTGCACATCTCCCGCGTCGCCAAGGGCCGCGTGGAGAAGGTCGAGGACGTCCTCAACGTGGGCGACGAGGTCAAGGTCGTCGTCATCGAGGTCGACGATCGCGGCAAGATCTCGCTCGATCGTCTCGACAAGCCCGAGGCCCCGGCTCGTGCCGAGGGTGCCTCCGAGGGCGACGGCGAGCACTTCCAGCGTCGTGAGCGTCCGCGCCGCGAGCGCTCCGAGCGCAGCGACCGTCCGCGCCGTCCCGGTGACAACGGAGGCCGCAAGCCCCGCCGCCACCACGACGCCGAGTAACAGCAGCACATAAACAGCGCCGCAAGGGCGACTCCGGACAGGGGTCGCCCTTTTGCTATTCCCGGCGGGGTCCGCGGGTAAAGTTTCCTGCTCTACAGTCCTGCTCGCACGGAGAGCACATTAAGTGCTCTCCGGCTCGTGCGGAACTCGCGATAAACTTCATATGCGGCCCTCCCGGGCGCAAGCAAAAGGACTGGTTAGTGCCGCTCGCTATTTAGTTAGACAGTCTATTCAGTGGTCAGATTTCAGATCTGTAGATAGCCGCAGCAGCATCTTCCCAGATAAAACCGACCATAATAAACCTGTCCCTTTTTGGCAGGTTTCCCGTGGGGCGGGCACTGATGAAGTTTATCGCGAGTTCCGCACGAACAGGAGGCCACTTAATGTGGCCTCCGTCGTGAGCAGGACTGTAGAGCAGGAAACTTCATCAGTGCCCGCCCCACGGGAAACCGGCGGGATAGACCGGTTTGGATGGGGCTTTCATGCATGGGTGGTCTGTTGTTGTGCAAATGGGTATCATACTGTGGTTATTGCATCGACTCTGCGATGCATGTTTGTACGTTCCCGGCGGTCGGTTTGCCAGAAGCGCCCCGTCGGTTGTTCCAGACCCGTTTCGAAGAAAG
>CAJKGV010000065.1:0-9571 GCA_905199455.1 Collinsella aerofaciens
CCTGGGAGCACAGGTTGCATGGAGCATGGTTACGGGTATCGATTACGATGCCGATAAAGCGCCGTTTACGGTGCATCACGATATGGGCGATACGCTGGCCTCGAGTGTTATCGCTTGCATGGGGGCAACGCCGCGATCTGCTGGTTTTGTTGGCGAGGATACGTATCGCGGTCGTGGCGTTTCGTATTGCGCGACGTGCGATGGCATGTTCTTTCGCGGTAAACAGGTCTATGTTATCGGTGGCGGCAATGCTGCCTGCGAGGAAGCCCTGTTCTTGTCAGAAATCGCCAGCAGCGTGACCATCGTCTTGCGCCGCGATCAGTTCCGTGCCCCCGATGGCGTGGTTCAAAAGGTGCTCGCAAAAGATAATATTTCAGTTAGGTACCAAACTAGTATTGTTGAGCTTTCTGGTGAAGCGATGCCCACGACAATCACGTTCAAGGACAATGCGACTAGTGAAATGCACACTGAGTCCTTTGATCCTGGTTCGTTTGGCATTTTTGTCTTTGCTGGCACGCAGCCCCATACTGAGCTTGTAGAGCATCTGGTAGATTTGGCGTCCGACGGCGGTATTGTGACCGACGAATCGATGGCCACCCGCACGCCTGGCTTATTTGCCGCTGGCGATATCCGTTCCAAACGTTTACGCCAGGTTGTGACCGCTGTTTCGGATGGAGCCATAGCAGCAACGAGCGCATACGCGTTTCTCCGTGGATAAGTACGATAATATATCTTATGTAAGGTTGCTATCTTTACACAAAGTGGTTGGACGATGCATCAATGTGTTGTCCAACCACTTTTACTTGCCGGCTATGTGGTATGCAAAACTAGATAACCTAGAATACAATATAGAAAATGAACGGAGGACCTTTATGAACCACGTTAAACACGTTATTCCGATGTCCGATTCGTCGGTCAGTATTAAGCCTGAGGATATTCAGCCCACGGTGCTACCCGATGCATTCATTCAGTCCGATATCGTGCGTAAACTCAATACGTTGAGTCTGCCGCGCTATAACCAGTTGCCCAATGTGACGCTCTACCGCGACCAGGTCATTGAGTATGTTGCGCTGTGGATGGAGCCGCTGTCCATTTGCGTTGAGCACCCTGTCATTACGCCATCGATGATCAATAACTACGTGAAGGTCGGCCTGGTGCCTGCTCCGGTCAAAAAGCAATATGGCCGCGAGCAGATTGCCCGCCTGATCGCTATCTGCCTCTTTAAGCAGGTGTTACCTATTGCTGCGGTGCAGGCACTCTTTAACATTCAGCGTTTGAGCTACGATGCCCCGACGGCCTTCGATTATGTGGTCGATCAGCTCGAGGCATCGATTCGTTCGACGTTTTCCGTCGAGCAGACGCCGGTTCCCGATACGGCGCATCAGGTAACGCGTGAGTCGCTGCTTGTGCGCAGTGCGGTTTCATCCTTCGTTTCGAAGGCGTACCTGATGAGCTATCTAAAGTTTAATGGGTTTAATAGCTAGCCGACGTATAAAACGGGCGGAGCAAAGGGTCATCTGTCACTTTGTCCCGCCCGTATTTTTGCTTGGTTGGACTTTATTGGCCCGAAGCCACGTCCATGCCGTAGCCGATAATAAGACCGTGCATCTCGGCGTAATAGGAATCCAGGCCGTTGCAGGGCATGATGATAGTCTTGGAGCCGGGCCAGCGCTCCACAATGCGGCTGGCAAGTGCCTGGGCGCCTGCCTCATTCTCGACATGGTCGATGACGACCTCGCCGCCCGTAAAACCCTCGGCTTCCATGGTGTCGATGATCTTGTTGAACATCTTCTTTTCGCCACGCGTGTGTCCGACGAGTTCGATTTTACCGGCCTCACTCGCCGTGCCCAAAATGCGAATATTGAGCTTGTTGGCAATGACGCCGGCTGCCTTAGGGATACGTCCGGCTTTGGCCAGGTTTTCGTAATTGCACAAGCTGAAGAGGATTTTGCTGTTCTGCTCAAGGCTATTGAAGTATGCGCAAGCGTCCTCGAATGAGACATCCGGATTGCTTGCAAGATACCGGTCGAATAGCAGTAAGATCAGGTCCATTTTGCCGCCGGCTCCGCGTGAATTGACCAAATGAATTTGACGGTTCGGCTCCTCGGCAAGAACCAAATCGCGTGCCGTGGCGGCGGCGTTATAGCTCCCCGATACGCCCTCCGAGATGGGCATACAAATCGTCTTGTCGGCAAGCCTAAAGAGTTCGGTCCACTCGCCTACGCTCGGACAGGCGCTCGAAGAAGCGCTCGACTCCGCCTGCACGGCGCAATTGAGTTCGTGAACGTCGAGCATGAGGTCATCGACGAACTCGCGCTCCCCCACTCGAATTTTGAGGGGTGCAAATGCAAAGGTGGTATGGGGCGCGGTCGGTTGCCAATCGCGGAGGTTACAGCTCGAATCGGAGATAAGTGCCCAGCTCATAGAGGGTCCTTTCTATATGCTTCTCAATCATTATAGCTATATTGCTCACCGATGAAGCGTGCATCTAGTATTGAAAACTAGCACATTAGGATCATGTATGGAGCACGGTCATAAATAAATGAACCTCGCAGCTCAAAGGCCACGAGGTTCACCTTCGTTCGCTATACAGAGTGACTTAGTAGCGCACGAAAATGTAGTTGTTGTTCATACCGGCTGCGACGGAACTGATGATGACGCCCGTTTTGTAGTCGGAAGCATGGATCATCTGACCATTACCGATATAGATGCCGGTATGGTAGGAGTTAACCACAACATCGCCGGGTTGCGGATCGGACACACGGGTCCAACCCATGAAGTCGACCGTGGTGCCCAGACGGCAGTAGCGTCCCGTGAGGCAATAGCTTACAAAACCGGAGCAGTCAAAGCTGTTCGGCCCAATGCCACCCCAAGAGTAAGCGTATCCGAGCTTGCTATAGGCACGCGAAACAACGGAACCGCCGTCAACGGACTGGCTCGGTGCGGAAGGCGTCGGAGCCGGAGCCGGAGCCGGAGCGGGCGTCGGGGGCTGCGGAGTGGGAGCGGGCGCGGGCGTGTTTCCGCCGCCGTCGTTGGTCGTACCGCCACCCTTGTTGGTGTTCTCGCTCGTACCGGCGGTGTCGTTGCTCACCGTGGCCTTTTCGGCGGTGCTAGCATTTATGCCAGCCTGCAGCGCGGCGTTGGCCTGGGCCTCGGCAGCAAGCTCGGCCTGCAACTGTGAATCCAGGGAGTTCACGACACTCTGGGCTTCAGCCTGCTGGGCGTTAAGCTCATCGACCTTCTTTTGCGTGGTGGCGACGTTCTTCTCCTGCTCGGCCTGCTTATCGGTGAGCTGCTGCTTAAGCTCCTTGACCTCTTGAATGGTCTGAGCCTGCTTATCGGAAACTTTGCCGTAGTAGAACAGACGGTTGAGCATATCGCTCAGGTCATCGACGCCGGTCAGAACCTGAAGCAGGCTCAGACCGCCGGTTTTGTACTCGCCGGCGACATAGGTCGAGAGCTTGGCCTGACCGTCAGCGATCTCCTGCTGCTTTTGCGTGATCTCGCCAGCAGTCTGATCGAGCGCCTGCGTCTGCGTGGCGAGCTCATCGTAAATCTGCTGGGTTTGGGTACCGATCTGCTCGAGCTTCGTACGAGCAGCGGCAAGGTCGGATGCGGTATCGGCGTAGGCAGGAGCCGCGAGGCCCAAGCCCAAAACACAAGCGAGGGTTGCCGTAGCAGCGCAGCGTGCCATGTTTTTGTGCTTGTTTGCTGTGCGCATGTAGCTTCCTTTCCAGTAACTAAGGGTAACGGCTAGTCCACCGTCACCAGGCTAAAGAGCTCAACATCGTCGTCAGTCGGCGTGAGCTTCTCGCGCGGGTTGAGAAACGCAAGCTCAAGGATACACCCGTAGCCCACAAGCTTTGCGCCCATATCTCGCACAAGTTTACCTGTTGCCTCGACGGTTCCGCCCGTCGCGACCAAGTCGTCCAGAATCAACACGGTATCTTTAGAGGTAATGGCATCGGCATGGATCTCGATAGAGTCGGTGCCGTATTCGAGCTCATAGCTCTGGCTCACCGTCTTGCGGGGTAGCTTGCCCGGTTTACGTGCGGGAACAAAGCCGGCACCAAGGGCCACAGCCACCGGTACGCCAACCATAAAGCCACGGGCCTCGGGACCCACGACCTTGGTGATCCCCATGCCGGCAAAGTGCTCGGCGAGGGCATCGGTCATGGCTTTGAGCGCCTCGGGATTGCCAAAGAGCGGCGTAATGTCTTTGAAGATGACTCCGGGCTCGGGATAGTCGGGGATGTCGACGATTTGAGATTCGAAGTCGTACATTGCATGACCTTTCAATGGGTTGCCGGATAAGCGGTAGCTGTTATTTGCCCGCGGTGACAGTGTCGGATTGCGAAGGGGCGACAACCTTGAGCGGCTTTACGAGAGAATCCTCGTGTGAAGCCGGCGCGGCAGTTTCTTCGTTTTTGGCCTTGGTGGACTCGGAGCGAGCGATTTCTTCATCGAGTGCATCGATGTCGGCATCCTCGACCACGGCGTTGAGCGACTCAAAAACGCGGTTCTTGAGCAGTGCCGTATGCACACCCTCGGTGAGGTCGTGAAGCTTCTTAAACGCACGCTCGAGCTTGGCGTCGCGCTCGTCATCGGAGGTATCCATTCCGAGCATGCTCACGAGCACCTGCTCAAACATCGAGGACTCGCGGTTGGCGGAAGACACGTACTGACGCAGGTTGCGCGGCTCGATATGGAAGCGTGACAGCTCGGAGCAGTAGCGGATGATCGGAAAATCGCGACCATCGACGAGCTCACGGTTCTGCGGACTCTTGATGATGCGAATGAGGTCGTTCTCGGCGAGCGAGCGGATAAACGAGATCTCGACGCCCAACATATCGGGAATGGTCTCGATGGGATGCAGCTTTTGTTTAGTCTCCTTGGGCTCCGTCTTGAGTGGAACATCGGACAGCAAGCCCACCTCGTAGGCGAGCGTTGACAGGTCCGTGGCGTTTTCCAAGCGCTGCTTAATCACGTTGAGCGGCATGTAGCGAGTCTTCTGCAGGTGCAGAATGACCTCCAGGCGATCAACGTCCTCCTTGGAGTACTGACGGTATCCCTTAGGCGTACGATGAGGGGTAATGAGCCCCTCATCTTCTAGAAATCTAATTTTTGAGTTCGAAAGATCGGGGTATGCGCCTCGAAGTAGGTTGACGACTTGGCCGATACTCAGATAGTTGCGTTCGGCCATGCCCTACTCACCGGTTTCGATGCGCTCCGGCGTGCTCTCGTGGTAGATGAGCGTAAACGTACCGATCTGAACGGAAGAACCGTCGTGCAGCGGGGCCGCGTTGACAATGGCACCGTCGACCCAGGTGCCATTGAGCGAGCCCAGGTCCTCGATGCGGGCGCCGAGGCCCTCGCGAATAATGCGCGCGTGGCTGCGCGAAACGGTCATGTCATTGAGGAAGATGCCGTTCGCAGGATCGCGGCCGATGGTGGTCACGTCGTCCTCGAGTTCAAAGGCGGCACCAGTCTGCGGACCCTTGACGATGGACAGAACGGGGGCGGTGATGCGCACGTTGGCCATGAGGTCGGGAACGGTGACGTCGCTTGAAGGCACGCGGAATACGCAGGTAGCGTCAGCAGTCTTATCATTCTGAGGCATATTGTTAACCTTGTTGTCCATGACAACCCCTATCTAACGCGGCCACGCCGCAAAGAATGAACCGTACGTAATCATACCCCAATGAATCAGTCTTCGATTTCGGGGTTAAGAAAGTCGATGTCCTCGTCCTCGGGATGCGCGATGGCCTGTTTAATGGCCGCCCCGCCCTTAATGGAATAGATGACCGCGGTGAGCATGGAGAAGATGACCCCGCCGTATACAAAGAAGATGCCGAGAGGCACCGAGCTGCCGTTGAGGCCCGGGAATGCTGTGAACGTGGCGGGCAGCAGATGCCAGCCGTCGATGACGGGGAACCCAAGCAGCATGAGCGAGAAGCCGGTCATAAGCAGCGCCGTGGCAATCTTGCCGGGAAAGACGACGTCGATGGGACGACGGTGATAATGGCGCACGATGAGCGTGCCGATGCCCAGGTAGATATCCCGGCCGATAATGAGCACGCAGACCCAGATGGGAAGCTCGCCGCGGACCACGAGACCCAGCACGCCGGTAAACAGCAGCGCACGGTCACAGATGGGATCCATAACCTTGCCGAGCCATGAGACCGTTTTGGTCATGCGGGCAATCTGACCGTCCATCCAGTCGGTGGAGGCCGCGATGGCATAGATGACAATGGCGACGACACGGTTGTTGTCCGTCACAAACAGGTACAGGAAGACGAGCGTGAGGATCAGGCGCGTAAAGGTGATGAAATTGGAGATCGTAAAGATCTTATTCGACGGGTAATCGGAAGTGCCGATAAGCTCCTTTTTGATCTTCTTCTTGATGCCCACAGGACTCCCCCGCTGGTAAACGACAAAACTTTCGATACTATACCCGTTCTGGCGATGTCTATCCAGCGTAAGCATAGAGAGTCCAGACATATGGAGGATGCTACTGGGTTGTGCGGGATTCTGCATTTGTGTACATCAGCCTCCAAATATGACAATTTTCGGCATCTTTGATGGCTTATGTACACGTTTTGATTCGGTGATTACATCGATCGGGAAAGTTGTTGCCTTAAGCAAATTAATCATGATGTGCGGGTCGAGAAGGGCTAGCGCCAAAAGAACCCAACGGCCGTTACGGCTTCGTTAGAAACGCGCCCCACCATGGATGGTGAACCCGAAAGGTATGGCGCGCGGGCACGGTGGCTCGGCCCGCGCGCCCGGAAGAGAAAGGATAAACCCATGGGTTACATGCTCGAGACGCGCGGGCTCACCAAGCGCTTCGGCCGCGGCGACCAGGCGCAGGACGCCGTGACCGACGTGAGCCTTCATATCCGCGAGGGCGAGGTGTACGGGCTGCTCGGCCCCAACGGCGCCGGCAAGTCGACAACGCTCAAGATGATCTGCGGGATGCTGCGGCCGACGGCCGGTGAGATCCTCTTTGCCGGGTACGCCTGGCGCCGCGAGGACCTCTACGCAATCGGCAGCCTCATCGAGGAGGCGCCGCTCTACCCCAACCTCACCGCGCGCGAGAACTTGCGCGTGCGCACCACGCTGCTGGGCCTTCCCGAGAGCCGCATAGATGAGGTGCTCGCCGCCGTGGACCTCGCGGACACCGGGAAGAAGCGCGCCGGGCGCTTCTCGATGGGCATGCGGCAGCGCCTGGGGCTCGCGCTGGCGCTGATCGCCCGGCCACGCCTGCTCGTGCTCGATGAGCCCACCAACGGTCTCGACCCCATCGGCATCGAGGAGCTGCGCGACCAGATCCGCGGCTTCGCGGCGGCGGGTACGACGGTGATCGTCTCGAGCCACATCCTCTCCGAGGTGCAGCAGATGGCGGACACCATCGGCATCATCTGCGGGGGGCGTCTCGCCTACGAGGATGCGCTTCGGCCTGGGCAGGACCTCGAGGAACTCTTCATGAGCTTCTGCCGGGAAGGGCGACGAGCGCGCGGGGAGGTGGCGGCATGACGGGCGAGAAAAGCGGCCTGCTCGCGGGTCTGCGAGCCGAGGCCCTGAAGTCGCGCCACGCGGCGCCGGTTCGCCTGGCCGTGCTCATGGCGCTGCCGATGCCGCTGCTCGGCGCGTTGCCCTACCGGGGCGTGCAGATCTTCAGCGCGTGGAACTACTGGTACGCGCTCTTCCTGCCCGTGTCTCTCTCGCTCGTGGTGGCGTGCGTCGCGCGGGCGGACGCTCGCACGCGGATGCGGGGGCTTCTGGGCCTGGGCTTCCCGCTCGGACGCGCCTGGTGGGCCAAGGCGCTCTGGTGCCTCGCACTCTGCACGCTCTCGAACCTCGTGGTCTTCGGCATCTACCTCGCGGGATCGGCGTTCTCCTCGCAGGGCCTCACGGCCGCGGGTACGCTCACGATGCTCTTCTGCGCGCTCGTCAACACGGTGACCGCGGCGTGGATGATCCCCGCAGGGCTCTTTCTCACGGTGCGGCTCGGCATGCTCGCGGGCATCTTCTGCCCGCTCGTCGCGCAGCTCGTGGGTGGGTTCGCCTGGTCGTTGGTGCCGTTGCCGCAGCTCTTTCCGCCGTCGGCGAGCATGGTCATCCCCACGAGCTTCATCCCCGTGCTGCCGAGTGGCGAGCCACTCGCGGCGGACATGGCGCTCGGCGGGGCGCTCGCGGCGGATGGCATGCTCACGCTGGCGGGCCTTGCGGTCAGCGCGCTCGCGTTCGCCGCGCTCACGGCGGCGGGCGCGGCCTGGTTCGCGCACTCCGAGGAGAGGTGATGGCCATGTCACGAATCTCCGACCCGACGCCGCGCATGACCCTCTCGCGGGCCCTGCTCTCCGAGGCCCTGCGCCTGGCGCGCTCCCCGCTCGCGGCGGTGCACCTCGTCTGCGGCCTGGCAGCCGGTCTTGCCTGCGGCGAGTACTTCTCCGTAGCCCGATGGGACCCGGCGCTGGGCGCGGACGCCTACGCCCAGTTCCTCGGCGCCCTCATGCCGCTCATGTCCGCCATCGTCTGCGGGCTCGCCGTGGACGAGGAGCGCGCTGCCGGGCGCCTCGCCAACCTTACGGCGGTCCCCTCGCGCGGGCGCGCCGTCGCGGCGAAGCTGCTCGCCCTTGCGGCGCTCGGCGCCGCCGCGCTGGCCGTGGCGCTCGGCGTGTTCGGGGCCGTGCTCGCCGTTGCCGGGCGCCTGCCGCTCGGGCCCGCTCCGCTTGCGGCCGCGTGGGCGGGCATCGTGCTGGGCAGCCTGCCCCTCTACGCGTTGTGGCTCGGCGTTGCCCTGCGCCTCGGCCGCAACGCCGCCATCGGCGCCGGCGCTGCGGGGGTGCTCCTCGCGTTCTTCTCGGTGGGCGGACTTGCGCACGGCCTCATGACCGGCGAGCTCACCGGTGCCCTGGCGACGCCCCTGAGCTGGGTGCCGCTCGCCTGGCCCGCGCGACTGGGGTCGCTCGGGGTGGAGGCCTTCATCGACGCCGCACACGCGGCGGGCCCTCTCCTCACGACTGCGTTCGCTGGCCTCGTGCTCACCCTGGCAGCCGACGCCGTCCTTCTCGCCTGGTTCTGCCGCTTCGAGGACGGGAGGGCAGATGCGTAGGAAGCCGCTCGCCGCCATGCTCGTCCTCTTCTCCGCAGCGCTCGTCCTGGGCGGGAATGCCCTGCTCGACGCCGGCTGGGGGTCGGCGCTGCGCTCGATCGCCGACCGCGCGCTGCCCAACCCTGAGATCGCCATGTGGGCGCCCGCGCCCGAGCCCGGCAGCCACGCGAGCTTCTACGCCGACGCCACTGGGGCGGGGGCGAACTACGTCTACCTGGTGGACGCGGCGGACGACAGAGGCAATGTCCGAGAGCTCCAGCTCATCTTCTTCGGGCGGGAGTCGGACGGCGAGGGCTGGTTTGAGATCGAGGCGCGCGGCGGCTCGGGCGTGCGCTACCGCGCGTGCGACGCGGCCGAGGCGCCCGCGGCTGCGCGCAGGGCTCTGGACCGCTGAGTGCGGCGCTAGTACAATTCCGACGAGAGTCTCAGGAGGTCGAACATGGCGAGGATACT
>CAJKGV010000066.1:0-9461 GCA_905199455.1 Collinsella aerofaciens
GCTGTCCTTCGCGGACGTGCGAGCATCTTTGTCTATCCGCTGCGTGCGCTTGTTGCCGACCAGGCCTATCACCTCTCGTCGACGATGGCAGCGCTTGGCATTGGCGTTGGCGTGCTGACCGGCGAGACCGTGGAGGCGGCGCGCGATGACGTGTTTGCCGGCCTGGCTTCGGGCCGCACCGGCATCGTGCTCACGACGCCCGAGTTTCTGTCCATTCACCGCGATCGCTTTGCGCGTTCGGGGCGCATCGGTTTTGTCGTTATCGATGAGGCGCATCATGCCGGTCTTGCCAAGGGCGGCGACCGGAGCGCATACCTCGACATGCCCGATATCCTCAAAGCCCTGGGCGACCCCGTTGTCATGGCGGCAACGGCTACCGCGACGGCCCCGGTCGTGGCGGAGCTTGCTCGTGTATTGCCGATTACCAGGACGGTGGTCGACGAGACCGTTCGCGAGAACCTGCAACTCGAGGACGACCGTGACCTTGCGAGCCGCGAAAATCGCCTGGTGTCGATCGTGGCGACGGGGGAGAAGACCGTTATCTACGTGAACTCGCGCGACCAGTCCGTGGCGCTTGCCAAGACGTTGCGCAAACGCGTTCCCGACTGTGCGACCCATATCGCGTTCTATAACGCCGGGCTTGCGCGCTCCGATCGCCGCCGTGTTGAGGAAGCCTTTAGAGACGGAAGTCTCAGCTGCATCGTTTCAACTTCGGCCTTCGGTGAGGGCGTCAACCTGCCCGATATCCGTCATGTCGTGCTCTACCACATGCCGTTTGGCGCCATCGAGTTCAACCAGATGAGCGGACGTGCCGGCCGCGATGGCCAGCCCGCCGTGATCCATCTGCTCTATTCGTCGCGCGACGCCCGCATTAACGAGCGCCTACTCGACTGCTATGCGCCCGAGCGCGACGAGCTCGTCACGCTCTATCGCGCGCTGCAAACCATGTGGCGCTCCAACCGCGGCAAGACCGGGGACGATTCCTTTAGCGCGAGCGATATCGACATCGCGCAGATGTGCCTTGCCATCGATGCTCGCACGCCGGTCGACGAGCGTTCGGTGGAAAGCGGCCTGGGAATCTTCGAAGAGCTTGGTTTCTGTCGAGTTTCGGGGTTTGACGACACTCGTCGCATCGCGATGGCCGAAAACCCCGGCCGCGTGCAATTGAGCAGGTCAATTCGCTATTTGGAGGGCTTGCGCTCGCGCATGGAGTTTTCGGCTTTCCGGAGCTGGGCGCTCGATTCGTGCGCTTCTGATATGCTAGCCAAAGTTAACCGCCCGATCGTACCGCGGGCCTAGGGGAAGGGGACCTCGATGGATGCCGCAGCCCGTACCGCCCATGATTCCACCCTCCAGCCGTTTTCGGAGATGGAGCACTATAAGCATGCCGATGAGCTGCCGCCCGAGATTATGGCGGACAGCTACGACAAGCTGGAGCGCCTGTGCCTCAAATATATGAATGAGGACGACTTTTCTAAGGTTGAGCAGGCCTACTGCTTTGCCGCCGAGAAGCACTGCAACCAAAAGCGCCGCTCGGGCGAGATGTACATTAACCATCCCGTCGAGGTTGCCATCATTTTGGCCGATCTCAAGATGGACTGCGATGTGGTGTGCGCCGCGCTGCTGCACGATACTGTCGAGGATACCGAGACCTCGCTCACCGATGTTTCCGGCCTGTTTGGCGATACGGTGGCCGAGCTCGTCGATGGCGTGACCAAGCTCACCAACATCGAAGTCGACAGCATGGACGAGAAGCAGGCGCTCACGCTGCGCAAGATGTTCCTCGCCATGTCCAAGGACATCCGCGTCATCATCGTTAAACTTGCCGATCGTCTGCACAACATGCGAACGCTGGCAGCCCTGCGCGAGGATCGTCGCCTGTTTAAGGCTCGCGAGACCATGGACGTGTACGCGCCCTTGGCCGACCGCCTGGGCATGAGCTCTATTAAGTGGGAGCTCGAGGACCTGTCCTTCTTCTACCTGGAGCCCGATGCCTACCAGCGCATCGCGCGTATGGTAGCTGAGTCGCGCGAGGTCCGCGAACGCTACCTTGCCGAGACCATCAAGACGCTTACCGATGAGCTCAACCGCATTGGTCTGGAGGACTTCCAGATCAACGGCCGCTCCAAGCACTATTGGTCCATCTACCAAAAGATGAAGCGCAAGGGCAAGGAGTTCTCCGAGATCTACGACCTGGTGGCGCTGCGTGTAATTACCCATTCGGTGCGCGATTGCTACTCCACGCTCGGTGCGGTGCATACGCTGTGGCACCCCATGCCTGGTCGCTTTAAAGACTATATCGCCATGCCTAAGGTCAATAACTACCAGTCGCTCCACACGACGGTCATCGGCCCTACGGCTCGTCCGCTCGAGATTCAGATTCGAACCTACGAGATGCATGAGCAGGCCGAGTACGGCATTGCCGCCCACTGGCTATATAAGAAGTCGGGCGGATCGTCTGCTTCCAAGACCAATGACGCTCAACGTTTGGACGACCAGATCAACTGGCTCAAGCATTCGCTCGATTGGGCGGCTTCCGACGAGATCACCGATGCCAAGGAATACCTGCACTCGCTGAAGGTCGATCTGTTCGATCAGGAGATCTTTGTCTTCACGCCCAAAGGCGAGGTCATGGCGCTTCGTGCCGGCTCCACGCCGCTCGACTTTGCCTATGCCGTTCACACCGAGGTGGGAAACCACTGCGTCGGCGCCAAAATCAACGGTGCGGTGGCTCCGCTCACGCACGAGATCAAGACGGGCGACCGCGTTGAAATCCTGACTAACAAGAGTTCCAAGCCGTCGCGCGATTGGCTCAAGATCGTTAAGACACCTTCCGCCAAGTCAAAGATCCGCCGCTATTTTGCCGCCGCGACCAAGGACGACGACGCTGCTGCTGGTCGCGATATGCTGGCTAAGGACCTGCGTAAGCGTGGCTATGGCATTTCTACGCCGCGTTCGACGCGTGCGCTCAACGCCGTGGCGGAGCAGTTTAACTTCAAGCAGCTCGAGGACCTGTTTGCCGCCGTCGGCGCCGGCAAGGTTGCCCCGCGCGCTGTGGGCAATAAGGTCGAGCAAATCTTGGACCCCAAGCCCGAGGAACAGCTCACCAAGGCCGAGGCTATCGCCGAGGTCGTGAAGCAGCCCGCTCGCGGCTCCAACCGCAAGCCGCAAAAGCGCGGCAAGAGCGCCAGTAACGGCATTATCGTCAAGGGCGAGAGCAACAGCGGCCTGCTGGTCCGTCTGGCTCATTGCTGCAACCCCGTGACGGGCGACGACATCGTCGGCTTCATCACGCGCGGTCGCGGCGTTTCGGTGCATCGCGCCAACTGCCCTAACGTCAAGGGTCTCATGGAACATCCCGAGCGCATGATCGATGTGGAGTGGGACGGCGCTGCCGACACCCTCTTCCAGGTCGAGATCGTGGTCGAGTGCCTGGACCGCATGGGCCTGCTCAAGGATGTCACCATTGCCATTGGCGATGCGGGCGGTAATATCCTTTCTGCCGCCACGTCGACCAACCGCGAGGGTATTGCAACCCTGCGCTTTATGGTCGAGATCTCGGACGCGAGCGGTCTGGATCCGCTGCTGGCTTCCATCAGCAGTGTCGATTCGGTCTACGACGCTCGCCGTCTTATGCCCGGCGAAGGCGGAGCTCAGCTCAAGCGCCGTGTGTAGGTGCGAGAGCCTCTCAGCATCATAGATATTGGTTACGTTCGAGGCATCGTTTGGTGCCTCGAACGTATTTTAGAAGGAGGGTATGCGCATGGGCGATATGACTTTGGACCTGACACCCCGAGGCGCGGCTTCGATTGAGGCGCTCGTCAACGGCCCGATTCAGACCAACAGTTACGCCGTGATTTCGAATGACGAGTGCTTAATCGTCGATCCGGCGTGGGAGGGCGAGCGTCTTGTGGAGCATATCCGCACCGCGCATCCCGAAGTTCGCGTACTCGGCTCTGTCTGCACGCACGGTCATGCCGACCATGTTGGCGGGGTCGCCGGGGTTCGAGCTGTCGTTGGCGACAGCGCACTATATGAGTTGTGCGCTAAGGACGTGACGGTGCCTCGCGCAAATATCGAGGAGCAGCGCGCCATGTGGGGTATTGAGACGCCCGATCCGGGCGAGCCGACGCGGCTGCTTGCCGAGGGCGATACGATTGAATTGGGCGATATCTGCCTGCAGGTGATCGAGACGCCGGGGCATACGCCGGGCGGCATCGTCCTGTTCGCCGCGACCGAGCAGGGGAACATCGCCTTTGTGGGCGACACGCTTTTCCCGGGCAGCCACGGTCGTACCGATCTTTCTGGCGGTGACGAGGCGGCGATTATGCGCTCGCTCTCCAAACTTGCCAAGACGCTTCCGCCCGATACCGTTTGCTTGACGGGCCATGGCGATTCGACCACGATGGCGCGCGAACTTATGCAGAATCCGTTTATGCAGATGTAGGCTCGAAGCCGTCTTTCGAATCACGAAGACCGCTCAATCGTCAAGCTATTTTCCCCAGTGGGTCGATTCTGTGGGGCAAACGGTCAAAATTTGTCCAATCGGATGGTATTCGTGAACAAACGAACGTTTATGCTCGGGTATGTCGTGGTAAAATCTCAGGCGTTATCGGAGCAACCTTACAGGAGGTTTCTTTTATGCTCGTCAACGCAGCAGACATGCTCAAGAAGGCCGAGGCCGGCAAGTACGCTCTCGGTGCCTTCAACACCAACAACCTCGAGTGGACCCTGGCTATTCTCCAGGCCGCCGAGGAGGCCAAGTCTCCGCTGATCCTTCAGTGCACCGCTGGTGCCGCTAAGTGGATGGGCGGTTTCAAGGTCTGCGCCGACATGGTCAAGGCTGCCGTCGAGGCCACGGGCGTTACCGTTCCCGTCGCCCTTCACCTCGATCACGGTTCTTACGAGGACTGCTTCAAGTGCATCGAGGCCGGCTTCACGTCCATCATGTATGACGGCTCTCACGAGGAGACCTTCCAGCTTAACCTCGACCGCACCAAGGAGCTCGTTGAGCTTGCCCACTCCAAGGGCATGTCCATCGAGGCCGAGGTCGGCGGCATCGGCGGCACCGAGGACGGCGTGACCTCCAGCGGCGAGCTCGCTGATCCTGCTGAGTGCAAGCAGATTGCTGACCTGGGCGTCGACTTCCTCGCCTGCGGTATCGGCAACATCCACGGCGTGTACCCTGCCGACTGGGCTGGCCTTTCCTTCGAGCGCCTGGGTGAGATTAAGGCTCAGACCGGCGACCTGCCCCTCGTCCTGCACGGTGGCACCGGCATCCCCGAGGATCAGATCAAGAAGGCCATCTCCCTGGGTATCTCCAAGATCAACGTCAACACCGATCTGCAGCTCGTCTTCGCCAAGGGCGTTCGCGAGTATATCGAGGCTGGCAAGGATCAGCAGGGCAAGGGCTTTGACCCCCGCAAGCTCCTCAAGCCTGGTCGCGAGAACATCGTTGCCCGCACCAAGGAGCTCATGGAGGAGTTTGGCTCCGTCAACAAGGCGTAAGCGTCGCTAAACTTCCCGCCGGAAGCCCCGTCTCCCTACACTGTTTCCTTTGCGCTCACCTGGCTTCGCCAGAAGTCGCGCCAAGGAAACAGTTCCGGGGGACGGGGCTTCCTTCGTTTAACGCCGCAGGGTTACGAGTCTGAATTAAGGTGGCTACTGGCTTCGCTAGAAGTCGCGCGACGGAATCAACTCCGGGGAAACGGGGCCTCCTTCGTTAACTCGCTACAGGGTTACTGGGCTGAATTCATTTTTTCTAGGTACCGTTTATCGGTGTTGAGGGTTCCTTTATTGGGGCTTTCTTTTTTATCTCGCTACAATGGGCTTCAAGAGTTCTAATGACTTGGAGTTTGGTATGGCTGTTATTAATGTGCTGCCTTCGGATGGGAAGGTCATTGACGAGGGTCCTGTTGGTTGCTCTGTTGATGTTTGCTGTGATGATTTCCGTCATCTCGATATTGGACTGCCGCCCGAGATTCTTCGTCTCAAGGATGCCGGATATTTGACGCAGGCTGTTGCGGCTTGTGATCGTCTTTTGGGGCAGAATCCCGATCCCTCGCTTGCTGCCTGCGTTCGTGCCGAGCGGTATCGCATGCTTGAGACGCCGCTTCATTTTTCGGTGTCGCGCGATCGGGCTATTGCGATGATTCGCGAGGAGTGGCCTGAGTTTACCGAGGAGCAGTTTGACGATCTGATTGACCGTAAGCGTATTGACTGGCGCTTTATCGATGGCGAGCTGTTCGTTCTCGACAACTTCCTCGATTCGCTTCGCGTATATCCCAAAGAGGTCCCCGGCATGCGTCCCGATCCTACGGACGGAATTGCACTGCGCAACGAGATGCTCAAGGAGATGGAGTCACAAAACGGATTGACTCGCGTTATTACGCTTAAGGCGTCCTTGTCTGTCCCCGGCGCTCTAGAGGGGGAGACCGTTCGCGCTTGGCTTCCCGTAGCCGCCACCTGCCGCCAACAGTCTCAGGTCGAGATTCTCGACATGACGCCGGAGGGTGCTGTTGCTCCCGCGAACGCTTCGGCGCGTACCGCCTCGTGGTCTTCTTCGAGTGAGCGCTCATTCTCGGTGACTTATCGTTATCACATCGATGCTGCTTATTGTGATGTCTACGGTGGCGCACTTCCGGTTCATCCGCGTATGGACGCGCCTCTGCCCGAGGATATTTCCGAGGATCGTCCGCACATTGCATTCACGCCGTATCTGCAGCAGCTGACGGCCGGTGTTGTTGACGGACTCGAGGATCCGCTCGATCGCGCCCGTGCTATCTATGATTACCTGACGCAGTATATCGACTATCGCTATCAGCCGCCGTACTTGCTTTTGGGATCTATTGCCGATGACTGCGCGCATTCGCTCCGCGGCGATTGCGGCGTTATGGCGCTCACGTTTATCACCATGTGCCGTATCGCGGGCGTGCCTGCCCGTTGGCAGAGCGGCCTCTACGTTGCGCCCGATTCGGTGGGGTCGCACGACTGGGCAGAGTTCTATACGCCGCAGACCGGTTGGCTCAACGCCGACGTGTCATTTGGATCTTCTGCTCGCAGGATGGGGGAGGAGTGGCGCCGCCGTCACTACTTTGGCAATCTCGACCCATGGCGTATGGTGGCCAACAATCGATTCCAGGCAGAGTTTGAGCCCTCTTTCGACGGCATGCGCGAGGACCCTTACGATAACCAGATGGGTGAGGCTTCGGTCGACGGTCGCGGATGCCGTCAGCGCGAGATGCTACGCACGGTCGAACTCATCGAAATGCTCGAAGTTCCATTTTCGGACTAATCGGTAGAAAGCTGTGATAAACTAACTCACGCATTACGTGCCCGAGTGGCGGAATTGGCAGACGCAGTGGACTCAAAATCCACCGTTGGCAACAACGTGCGAGTTCGAGTCTCGCCTCGGGCACCATACATGCAAGTGAGCGTTCAAGGGGGTTGCGGCCCCCCTTTTCGTACCGAACTCGCGTGAGCGCGCGAAGCGTTAAGCAAACAGGCCTGCGGCCTGTTTGTAGCGGAGCGTGGCGAGGGCGCCGCGCGTCCGAAGCCCGGGGCTTCGCGAAGCGAAGGCCCTTCGAGTCTCGCCTCGGGCACCATACATGCAAGCGAGCGTTCAAGGGGGTCAAGGCCTCTTTTTCGTGTACGTAATGTGATAACGCGCTGTACGTGTTATTATTCGCAAGGCGTTGTTCCCGCAATGCCCTAAAGAGGAACCCGAGGGTTCCCACCTTTTGGCGCCAATGAGCAGCTGACTGGTCATACAACTTAGATTCCCTTCCTCAAATCGAGGATGTCTATGTGTACGACCTGGTTGCTGAGAAGCGCCGGGTTATTTTTTTATGAATGGAGGTAGGGAAAATAGCTAAGTCTGATGACACCCGCATCAACGACGAGATTACTGCATCTTCGTGCCGTTTGATTGGCGTCGATGGCTCTCAGCTCGGCCTGTTCGCCATCCGCGATGCCCAGCGCGTCGCCGACGATCAGGGTCTCGACCTGGTCGAGATCGCTCCCAACGCGGAGCCGCCGGTCTGCAAGGTCATGGACTACGGTAAGTTCAAGTACCAGCAGGCCATGAAGGCCAAGGCTGCTCGTAAGAACCAGTCCAAGGTCGAGGTCAAGGAAATGAAGTTCCGACCCAAGATCGACGTTGGCGACTACGAGACCAAGAAGGGCCACGTTCTGCGTTTCCTCAAGAAGGGCGCACGCGTTAAGATCACCATCATGTTCCGCGGCCGTGAGATGGCTCACCCGGAGCAGGGCCTTAACGTTCTCGAGCGTCTCGCCGAGGATCTCAAGCCTTACGCTACGGTCGAGTCCAAGCCTAAGATGGAAGGCCGTAACATGCTTATGCTGCTCGCCCCGATTAAGGGCGCCTTCGATGAGGATAAAGCGGCAAGCGATACCAAGTAACTAGTGTTCTGTAACCGATTAAGGAGTATTTCATGCCTAAGATGAAGTCCCACAGCGGCACCAAGAAGCGTTTCCGCAAGACTGGTACCGGCAAGCTTATGCGCGCCAAGGCTTTCAAGAGCCACATCCTGAGCAAGAAGTCCACCAAGCGTAAGCGTGGCTTCCGTCAGGAGACCGAGATCGCCGCTGCCGACCGCAAGGTCATCAAGTCGCGTCTCGCCTAAGTTCGCGTTCCCGTTTTTCGTTTTACCGTCTAGGAGTTGATAGAACATGGCACGTATTAAGCGCGCTGTTGCCGCCAAGAAGAAGCGCCGTACCGTTATGCACCGTGCGAAGGGTTACTACGGTGCCGCTTCGCGTACTTACAAGCATGCTAAAGAGCAGGTCCAGCACTCTCTGCAGTATCAGTATCGTGATCGCCGCAACAAGAAGCGCGAGATCCGTTCTCTCTGGATCACTCGTATTAACGCTGCTGCTCGTCTGAACGACATCTCTTACTCTCAGTTCATGCACGGCCTGAAGGTTGCCGGCATCGAGCTCGACCGCAAGGTCCTGGCTCAGATGGCTTACGAGGACATCGAGTCCTTCAACGAGCTGGCCACCATCGCCAAGAAGGCTCTCGAGGCCTAATAGATTCTCTTGAATCGCTAGGGGAGTGTCGCGTTGTGCGCGGCGCTCCCTCTTTTTATCTGAAGCGCGGTTTACATTGCTAAAAGCGCGGGTAGATAAACACTTACAGGTGACCGATCTCTATATATTCCTGAATCAAAGGGTCATCATCTGATACGTGCAGTATTTCCGCACCAGCCTTTCTATGACTTATATAGGAAGCAATATATTGTGTAGGACTTGTGAAGAGTGGAATTGTCGTCCCATAGGGCTTCGCGGTCTGGCAATATATCTCCTTGCCGCGCGGCCTGGTGCAACCGGATCGGCCGCAAAGCGTGCACCTTGAGAACCGGATACTGCGAGGATGGACACTCACTTCAGTGTCGCATCCGGGCAGACATCGAACCATTTGAAATGGTCTAACTTGGATT
>CAJKGV010000067.1:0-9284 GCA_905199455.1 Collinsella aerofaciens
GGGGACGACGTGGCGGCGAGCGCGATCGCGGACAGGGTGTGCCACCACTGCCACCACTGCCACCTGGTCAAGATAGCCGGCAGGTCCTACAGGCTGAAGGACCTGCCGAGGGACGGACCCGTCAAGGCGTGACCGGAATCGGTGAAAATACGTTAGCGCAAGCGGTGAAGCCGCCTTTGCGCGAACGGCGCGTTTGATTAGTGAAACTGGTGAAAATTAGATTGACGCTAACAGGGGCGTGCCCGTCGCGGCGTTTCACGGGGATGTCTCGCGCCATCCCCGGACCCCTTCGCGCCAAAGGGACGAGTCCCCTTGGAACCCCGGGCCGCCGCCGGCGGGCCGTGAACGGCGGGACAATCACTCGGCTTCAACTCGCGATCGCCCCGCCGTGTCACGCCCCGCCGGCTCTCGCTCCGGCTCCGTTCGATGGCTCCCCTGGGTCGCCATCACTGCGCCTCCGCTCACCTGTCCCGTTGCACTCCGGTCGATTCGGCCTACGCTTCTCGGGGCATGCAAGATATGTATTCCGTGCAACGGAATATCTTGCCCGGCCGAAGCCGGGATGTGCGAACCGCTCCAAAGTCGCTCCCGCAGAACCGTGCAACAGGCTTACCGGCTGTTGCACGGACCTCAGATATGAAAGTCAGTCCCGGCCTCTTTCGTCATCCACACCCTCGCGAGCCAGCTCCCACGCGGCCCGTATGGCAAGGTCGATTCCCCTTGCCGTGAACCTCATAATCCGCCCGGTCGAGCGGTTGACGGCGTAGCCGAGCCTCGCGCCGTTGATCTTCCTCGTCTTGCCGAGGGACTCCGAGTGATAGCGGTATTGCAGCGCCCCCCGCTTGGATCGGGCGATCTCGATCCCATCCGATTCCAACCGCCTTGCAAACTCTCCGAAGCGGTCGGGGCAGCTCTTGAGCCTCCCGACCTCCTCTGCCCTCTGGGCGACAATCGCTCGGACCCTTGCGTTCTCGGATTTGTCGGATCTCCCCTTCTTTGCCATCTCGCGCTCCTCGCGACCGGGCTGGCGCGCGTGCACCTTCGAGTTCGAGAGGCCCCTTTCGAGCTGGCTCAGGCCGTACTTCGTATCGAGCTCCTCCACCGTTCTCACGCGGGATTTCGCCGCCGCCCTCGCCGGCCCGTCGTTCAGACGCCGCCCAGTCTCGAGGTCCGTCCTATTGATGGCGAGGTGAGCGGCGAATCGGGCCGATCCATCCGACCTGCACCTCTCCTCATGCAGCACAATCACGATCTCCTGGTTGGGATAGCGCTTGGCGATGTAGTCCCTCGCGTACTCCATGCAACGCGAGGGCGTCATCGGCCCGCCGTTGCAGGAGCACTCGTCCGGGTTGAAGCCGATCACCTGATGCTGCATGTACGTGCACCTTGCACCCTGCTTCCCGGGCCGGTTGTGCCCGGCCGCCTCCCGGGTGGCGTCCATTTCCTCGAACCATCGATCCTCATCGATGATGTGCTGGGTATCGTGGTCCAGGACTTTCTCCCTGTCCCAATCGAAATACCGCTTGAGGTTTTGGAGGTGCTCCCCGCTCATGACGCTCGCCTGCTTGATTGCGGTCATTTTCCAACTCCCTTCAAAAACCGCCGTCAGTCGACGAAGAGGCCGGACCATCCGTCGGCAACAGGCGGCTCCGCGGCCTCTTCCTCGAATTCGGGAGTCCAGAGATCGACGCCGTCCTCCCGACCCATTTGCCTTGATATCAGCCTGGCCTGGTATTCCATCCTCTTGGCCGCCTCGTGCTCGCGCGTCCCCAGATCGAAGTGCTCCTTCGTCGGCATCCGCGTGCAATCGCAGACAGGGGCCCGGAAGCACCCCGCATGTTCCCTGCCCACGCCGTTCTCCGCGGTCTTCACCACGATGACGCCGTCCTTGTCGGGGGACATCTCCGTCCACTCCCAAGGATGAATCAGGTCGTCGGCGTGCTCGCTGTAGGATGTCGACCCCGTACCGCCCGAAGGCCCCCTGCTCGAGCTGGTTCCCATGGTGTGCCGCGTCGTCTTCCCGACTAGCTCGGTGAAATACTGGCGGTCCTCGGCCTCGCCCAGTTTCATGGCGACCTTGACGCCGCAGTTTGCCAGGATCTTCTTCCGTCCGTCGCGCTCGCCGTACTTGTTCAGCTGAGAGATGTTCTGGACTGCGCCCATCCAGAACAGGTCGTACGAGCGCCCAAGGCTGAGAAGGCTAGGCAGGCACTCGACCTTCGGCAGGTTCCCCCATTCGTCGCCGAGGATGGACACCGGCCGCGGCAGCTTTCCACCAGCTGCGTCCGCGATGGAATACACGGCAGCGTAGAGCTGCTCGAACAGGACCGCCGCGATCGCGTTGTAGGGGGAGCCCTCGTCCATCACGTGGAGGAACAGCGCGGTCTTCTCGCTCAGGATTCTACTCGGATCGATATCATCGCCCGAGACCATTCGCGCAATCGGCGCCGAAGCGTAGATCCTCAGGTTGACCTTTAGCGTGGAAACGATGCTCCTCAGCTCGTTGCCGCCGCTCGAGATGAACTGTGAGGCACGCGAGCGGGCCGGATGCCCCTGCGGCAGGGAACGGAACAGGCCCTTCAGCGGCTCACACGGATCCTCGCCGGCCCCCTCCGTCCCCAGGCACATGATGTGGTAGACCGTCGCGAGGTGCTTGCAGCCCCGCGGGCAGCCCTCGTCCAGCACGACCAGAAGGATCGTCGCGGCGAGCAGCGACCGCGCGGATTCCGTCCAGTGGCTCGCCTTCGCATCGCCCTCCCCGGCGATGAGCGTACGGGCGACGGCATCCGCGGCCTGCTCAGCCCCCGGCAGATTCCCCCCGTTCGCGAGCCTATCGACCATTTCCAGTGGATTGAACGTGTCGCTCTTCTCGGGATGCTGGGCGTCCAGCAGAAGCACCCGGTACCCGCGACGCTCCAGCTCGTCGCCCGTCAACTCGATGAGCTCACTCTTCACATCGGACACGATAATGGTCTGCGGCCTCGATTCCCCGTCATCCGCCCCATACGTCAGCAGATCAATTGTCGGGATCAGCAGCGATCTTGATTTTCCGGCACCCGTTGAGCCGTCGAGGAACATGTGCCGCCTCGGTTCGAACAGATACTTGGAGCCGAACAGCGTCTTCTCAAACCCGTACACGAATCCTCTGCTTTTCGGCTGTCCGTGCCCGTCCCAAATCTCCGAGCCCCGGATGGTCTCCGGCCCCGTTTTCACCCGCGCCTCCCCAAGTACACCTCCGTCGGCGGCTCGCTCCTTCGAGGAAGCCGATAGCTGCATGAGCACGAATACCGACAGGAACAGCGCGAACGAGGCGAGGCAGCCAGGGACGCAATGAGGCCCCACGTTAATCCACCACCAAATGGTGTTATCCACGCTCAGGGTGAATCCGATCGAGCTCAGCTCGATTGGAAATCCGAGGATCATGCAATCGAGGGGAATGGCGATAAGTGGCGCAAACCCCGCGGTAAGCAGCGCTGCGAAAACCAGCGCCATGACCAGCTTCTCCTTCACGAGAACCACCTACTCTCTCGCACGGGCGAGTAGGTCGTTGACCCAGCCCACCGCCGTCGAGACGATTGATGTCGCCCGGTTGAGATTATTGAGGACGACCGGATCGGACCCGTAGGTGTTGAGGGCGCGGACCGCCTGGTTGAGGTTCGTGCCGATCTTCTTCAACTCAGTCCTGATACCGGCAAGTTCCCCCGCGTCGGCGACCCTGACCGGCTTCTCGCCGCAGAGCAGGGCGGCATCGCGCATGAAGGAGGACGCCGGCATGTTCATGGCCGCCGCCTTCTCCTCGATAGCCTTACGCTGCGACTCACTCATCCGTACGTTGATATGCGTATTCATGGAAGTCATAACCATCCAATCCGAGCGGGGCCGACGCATCGGCCCCGCCCCTTTTATTAAGTTGAAATTGTTTGGAGCATCTGACCGATGCGCCCAATCCTCACCCTCGCCCAGACATCGAAGGGGACTCCCGGCAAGCTGCCGAGATATATACGGTATGGTCGCCATTGTTCTCTATAGATATCGAGAGCATCGAGCAGGCGCTTCCATTCCCAAATGAGCTCATCAGCCGAGAGCAGAGGAAGATCCCTGTTCTCGGCGCGCGCGAGCTCATCGGACGACAAGCATGGATTGGGAGCCCGGTATCCACCAATGTAGGGTCCGGGCTCCATAATTAGCCGATTTCGGTAAACATCGCTGCTGGTGCGTTGAACTCAAACTCGACAATACCGCAGGAACCGTAACGGTTCTTTGTGATTGAAGCAATGACGGGCCGTTTTTTAAGCAACATATTGGCATTACGCTCTTCGGGCTTATCGCCCTTAATAGAAAGCGACATAACGAGATCTGCCGAATACTCGAACATGTTGCACCCGCCTATCGCCTGAAGCCCGGTGGTCTGCTTGTCGTAATTAACGCGGTTAATTGATGAGATAGCGAAGAGCGGACAATGGGCCTCATCCACGATTCGGCGGAGCTCGGAAGCGACGAGCTTGAGGCCGATACGCTCGTCGGCAATGCGCAGTTCCTGCGGCAAAGAGACGATTTGCGCGTAATCAACAATAACCAGTGGCGGTTCGCCATGTTTATCGGCAACCTCTTCGATTGCCTTTCGCATCCCGGCATATTTAATTTCACCAGGAATGATATACATTCGCTCGGCGATGCTGCGGGCGTAAATGTCGAGAACCTTCTCGAAGAGCCCGCGTTTGTCCTCAGACATGCCATCGCCGTTCATATCATCGTGCGTGAGCTCGCCGCCCGAGATGCGGGTGAGGCTCTTCGCGAGCATGCTGTCTCGCCCGAGCTCGCCCTCAAAGATGACCACCGGATGGCCAGCAATGGCCCATCCGTCGGCGATTTGCTGCATAAACGTTGTTTTACCCGTACCGGGTCCGCCGGGGACGATGCACAGGTATTGACGAAGACCTCCGAGGATAGTATCCAGCGCACCGTGTTCGATATGCCCAAGCGGCCTATTCTTTAAGATACGCAAGGCGGTCTCGTCGAGGCCGACGCTCATGGGATTTAAAGCCGGCACGGTTCGCTCGCCTCCAATTCATGGAGGTATGCAAAGAAGCTCGATTCAAGGATGTAAATGCGGCGGTGCAACGCAATCGCGCGCCCGCTCTCCTTCATCATCTTCGAGGCCGTAACCGGACTCAAGCCGGTTATCTTGCACACTTCAGCGATGCCAAGAAGGCGCTCGTGGCCCAAGTTGGAATCAGAAGAAACCGCAGTTGATGCTTGTACGGCAGCGTACGGTTCAGGCTCTACAATCATGGTAGAATCCTTTCAGGCTAGCTCGCCCCTCCCCCTTCGTCGCCAAACTTAGATAGGGAAGGGCGGGCGGCTTTTTAATCAATGACCGAAAATAAAATAACTCCTTTCAAACAAGCTGGTCAGGCGCTTACTGTTTATATTGTAACACTGTCTGTTGCACAATCATATCTAGTTACAGTTCTAATTTCTAATTCACTTTCTGACTGTATAGACTTTATTGTCTGACTGATTTAATATATATACAACGATGATTGGAGTGGTTATGGGACGTTTACCATTATCCGGAAGTAAGATGCGGAAAATTAAGTTCGGAACAACTGTTCAGGCGACGACCCCGGAGAAAATCGAAGAGTTACGCCTCAAGAACCCCGAATCAGTCAGAAGCACCGGCGAGGCTATCGACTATCTATGCAACCTGCTCACGGGGTTGCAGCCGAGGGTCGCCAGGGCCCTCGATGAGGCGTGCCTCAGGGAAGCTCGGCAAATCACCAATGAAATGAAGGCCCTTCCCGTTGACGGATCAGAAGAAATGAGTTTTAGTCAATTGGAACTTTATCGAGAGCAATTCCAGAGGCTCCACGACCATTTCTCTTTATATTACGAGAAAGAGGAGAGGCCCCAGGGAATGCGACGGGTCGATCTCCTCGGCGGCGATTACGCTGTCCTCCCCTCCTCTTGGACTTTATTGGAAACAGAGGAATGCGCGAAGTCTTGCAGCCAGGTCGGAATTATCGAAATTCGCGGCGGCGCAAAATACGATGCGCCTCATTTTGCCTTCTTCCATAACGGAGAGTACAGTCAAAAGGACAAATTGCAGCGCGCAACCAAACTCTGGCCCCGCATGACCGACGTGATGCGCGACGAGGTCAAACTGGTCACAGATGATGAGGGACATTACCTAAATATGGACGAGCACCTAGCCGCCCCCATCATTTGTTATTTCAACCTTCTAGATGCCAGCTACTATCAGTCTATGGAGCTGGAGCCGCCATATGGCGCAATGATCTACCGAAACAATGTCGCTTAAAAAAGAGGCCCCAAAGGGGCCTCTTTTTTAGCCCTTTTTAGCCCTTCAGCAGATCATCCAGCACTGATGCTGCCTTCTGGTCATTTGCCTCGATAAAGTGGCTATAGATAGACAGCGTCGTCGATGGGCTAGCATGGCCCAAACGCGCCTGGATCGTCTTAATGTCCGCATTGGCACCAACGAGCAAAGTCGCTTGCGTATGTCTAAGCTCATGAGGCTTCAGCCCGCTATAACCCGTATAGCGGGTACGTTTGACGCCGTCACTCCCAATGACTTCCCTGCTCTCCTTAAAAGTACCGAAGCCGTTTTTCGCCGCAAACAGCCTAAACGCCCTTGAATAGTTATGTCCATCCATCCGGGTCACAAGAGCCCGTTTGCCGTTGGCGGCGTCAACGATCCCAATGGAATGGACAATGGGCGTTTCTCCAGTCTGCCCCACTGCAAAGGAATCGAACTCACTCCGCTGAATGGCTTTCCACCTGTCCAGATAGTCGGCAAGTTCATTTCCAACCGAAATCTTACGCCTGCTCATCTTTGATTTAGGCGGCCTCAATGTCCTGTCGTTCGTATATTGCTTTACTATCCTCAGAGTCTTGGCGTCGGGGTCATAATCCTCCCATGAGAGACCAAGGGCCTCCCCCTTCCTCAAACCGCAGAGAAGTAGAAGCATTGTGCATGTGATAAAGGAAGATGGCTTCTCCTCCAAAAGGACCGCAAGAAGCCTTGCCGCCTCATCGGCGCTCAGCGCCTTACGAGCCTCGACATTCTGCTTGGGCAGTTTCACTCCCCTACAAGGGTTTTTGCCCACGAGGTCGTTATCGACGGCATCCTCCATTACCTGTTTGAGCTTGATGTGGATGCGGCGAATTTCACTTTCGCTGAATCGGCCTTCTTTTCTAGCCTTGGCATAAGCAGTGCGAACGTCATCCGATTTAAGCCGAGTGAGATCGGGATTGCCGAACAGCTCGCGTATGTGACGAATGTCCAAACCTTCACGCTCATAAGCAAGAGGTGATCCCATGGTCGACTCCCTGTTCGCGTGAAACCTGTCCGCATAATCTGATAGGCCCAGAGGACCATTGCCACGGTTGGAAGCGCCCTCAAGTTCAGCTCTATAGGCCTCCAGCGCCTTGGCGACTTCACTCGGCCAGTTTTTCGGGTTCTTGCTTCTGCAGTGAACCCTGCGTGACGGACTACGGCGGTACCGTCCTGTCTCCGGATCTTTTCCCAGGGAAAAATAAATCCGATAGACGCCTTTGCTCTTATCGATGCATTCCGATGTGCCGCGAGCGGTCTTTTTTATCAATCCCTGCAATCATATCCCTCGTTAGATTTTCGATTAGGCTTGCTGGCAAAGCTTTAAAGGCTTTGCCAGCAAGCCTAATCGAAACTTTTCACACTTTCAAGTCTCTCTAAGTGTGAAAATAGTGGGAAATATGATTCTAATAGCTAGCTCAATAATTGTTAATTACCTATTTCTACCTGCGCTTCCTTTAAATTCAGTGAAATTGGTCTCATCTCGTCAAATGCCGAATTCACGTACTCGTAAAGCGGGGGTCACCGGTTCGAGCCCGGTCGCTGGCTCCATTACACAAGATAGCCGCCTTCGGGCGGCTTTTTTGTTGCCGATTTTGAGTGCGTGCGCGCCAATCCAAACATCGCCACGTCAACGGCGGCCAACTCGGTGGACTTCGGGTTTAATGCTTAGGGGCGGGGATTTACCAAAGTGAAATCTTAATGAAAAGAAACCCAGCTGCAACAATTGCCATGGTGAGGGCTCAAATTGGCCATATAGATCTAAAAAAGTCACAATATACAAATGTCGAGAGATATTGGCGATATAGATGAAAAGAACTAAGGGTTTTCTTTTGCTGGTATTGATGCTGCTCGGACTGTTCTGCCTGAGTGGCCCTTCTTGGGCCAAGGCTGCCTGTCCTGAAGGTGAGCCTTAGCAGTCTTATACGGGCAGCCTGCTGATAACTGCTAAGGAGGGCGATGCCGACTCTCAGTCTGGGGTAAATCCCCTTGCCACTTTTGAGGGGGACGGCGGAACGGTCAAGCTTGACCATATTGGTAGCGGGATTTTGAGGTGGCAAGTTCTTCCGGACAAAATTGCGAACGATCCCTTCTCTTTTGCTGGAACGATTTATCTATACAAGGTTGTGAGCGGAAAACAAAAATACGTCGATTGCTATCCGACAAACGGGTCTGGAATTGCATTCACCGGCATTTCGGGGCAGATTGATACACATGTACGAAAGGGAACCTAAGTGGTGCGTTGGGTTGGAGCTGCTGCAGGTCCGATATGGATTACGGTCTTGCGCCCCGATGTCCAAATAGGTTTCTCTCTCTAGACGGGAAGTTGCTCATGGACGCCATATATGACGGAGATGACTGGGTCGATCATTATACTTGGCGCCTGGTCGGCTCGAACGACAATGGGGATGTGGTGTTTGATGGACTATGTCCAAAGCATCTCCATCCTTTTGTCTCGTCGTTAATTGAGAGTTCCGCTCGTGTTGCCCCCTACAGCTCGGCATCGCTTCATGATACGGACGTTTTGAAGACCATAAGGGAATCAATTGACGAGGGAACGATGAGCGGCCCGCTGTTTTCTCGGCTTGTGAGGCTAGATGAGATTGGCTCGAAACGACTGCTTGCGGGCGAAAAAGTGGAACTCACTTATCGGTCGATGATTTCAATCCTGCGGCTAGCCGATGTTCTTCGCAAATAAATGAGGCTTCCCTATTCAAAAAACCGAAAACCCCGCCAAACGTGATTTCCCTAGGGAAAAAACGCTTGGCGGGGTCCTGGCGTGTTTTCCCTAAGGGGATCACGCCATCAGACGAGCAGCTCAGCCGAGCAGTTCGCTACTCCTCCCAGTAAGCATCTGCAAGCAGCTTAAAGCAAATCTTCTTGACCGGCTGTGCGCCATCGCCCGGGAACTCGAGCGTGGGCATGTGAG
>CAJKGV010000068.1:0-9194 GCA_905199455.1 Collinsella aerofaciens
GGCGGCGACGGTCTCGTCTGCCTCGGGCTCAGTATCGGGCACATCGACCTGCGTGTTAAAAGCCATGGTTCAACATTATGCCCACCGCACACGCGGCGGTCGAATACATACTAGCGGCCGCTAAACAGACGGCCGAAGAAGTTGACGATCCCGTTCTCGCCGTCACGGATCTGGCCAATCACGGCGCCGATCAGTACAAAGAATGCGATGACGAGCGTATCCCACAGGCCGAGCGTGAGCACCAGTACGGCGAGCACAAAACCAGCGACGGCTCCAAGCGTGGTATTGGGATGACGGACGGCATAGCTCCAGATGGCTGCCCCCGTACCCTTGATGAGACCCATGGCCTCATCAAAATCATTGGCGACCGCGTCATGCGACTCGGTACCCTCCACCTTGGGATCGACGACCTCGCTAGCCGGCGCGGCGCTCTGATCGATAGTCAGGCGCGGAGTGCGGACGGTCTTGTCTTGATTGGTATCACTCACCGGAAACCTCCACGGTCTGGACGGTAGTCTTGGACGGCAAAAAACGAACGCGTGCGGTCGTGCCCGGCGTGCCGAGCATGGTGTCGCAGGCCTCCTCGATACGTTGCTGCATCGCGGCTGCAAGGGAGGCCACATCCCGGTCGTCGAGCGCGATGGCGTCGACCTTAAAACGGACGCGCGATTCGTCGGAGCCCTGCACGCGCGCCTCGACATGCTCGACCATCACGCGGTCGTCGCGCTCTGCCGCGGTGCGAGCACACGAGGAGAGGGCGGCGAGCGTGACCTCGATATTACGCTCCCCCGCCGGATGCACGCAGGACGGCTCGCGACGAGCAAACATCAGGCGAAAGAAACACACGAGCACGCCGAGCGCCACGACACCGCCGCACGCCGTAACAACGATGCGAGGCAGCGGATCGCGCATCAACAGCATAAAGCGATAGGTATATGGCCCCCAAAACTGGCAGACTAACGTACCCAGCGCCACGACGGCGGCGGCAAGATACACGATCGCCAGGGCTCGTTTGAGCACGCGCATGCAGCGCTCCCTTCAAATCTCGATCCACAGAATGCAAAACGATTCGCATCATTATAAAAGAGCCGGGTCCGGTGCCTCATTGCACGCGGATCCGGCTCATCTATTCCACGAGGCTTGCATGCTCGCTTCATTATGCCCAGATATGCACGGCTCAATCCGTGCGGGCCTACTCCTCCTCGAGGGCAGCGATGACCTCGTCGGTCATGTCCATGGTGCTGTAAACATCCTGGACGTCGTCGAGCTCCTCAAGACGGTCGATGAGGCGCTGAACCTTCTTGGCGTCGGCGCCGGAGACCTCGGTCGGGGTGGTCGGGACCATGGTGGTCTCGGAGCCCTTGACCTGGACGCCCTGCTCCTCGAGCGCCTTGGAGACAGCCATGACCTCGTTGGCGGTAGTCCAGACGATCCACTCCTCGCCGGCGTCCTCGTAGTCCTCGCCACCGGCCTCGGCGATGGCCATCATGAACTCATCCTCGTCACCAGCAGCACCGTTGGCGATCATGGTCTCCTTCTTGGCGTTCTCGTCCAGGATCTCCTTGGCGACGACGATCTGACCCTTGCGCTCAAACTGGAAGGCGACGGAGCCGGAGGTGCCCAGGTTGCCACCAGCGTGGGAGAAGGCGGAACGGACATCGGCGGCGGTGCGGTTGCGGTTGTCGGTCAGGCAGTCGACGTAGACGGCGACACCGGCGGGACCGTAGCCCTCGTACACGATGTTCTCGTAGACGGCGGCATCGGCACCCGAACCAAAGGCCTTATCGATAGCAGACTTGATCTTGTCCTTAGGCATGGACTGAGCCTTAGCCTTGGCAACGGCAGCGGCGAGGCTGGCGTTGTTCTCGGGCAGCGGGTCGCCGCCGAGACGGGCAGCAACGGTGATGTTGCGGCTGAGCTTGGAGAAGAGGGCGGAACGCTTGGCGTCCTGCGCGCCCTTACGATGCTTGGTTGTGGCCCACTTAGAGTGTCCGGACATACGTGTCTCCTATCGGTTTCGACCTAAAGCCCAGCGCGAATGCTCGGGCAATATAAACAAACGCTATAAATGATATACCTACTGGCCTGTGAGATAAACAAAAAAATGAAGGCGTCGTGATGATGCAGCCCCTTGGCACAAAGCAGCCTGACCCCAATGCGCTAATCTTTGGTTAGGTCCAGAGGAGGTCGCTGCGGGTGATCGTGGCGCCGATGGCGAAAGGCATGCATGCAATGACCGGGTACAGGTAGCGCATGTAGGTCGACCCATTACATGGACCAATCAGGCACACAACGAGCACACCCAGCAGCGGTATCCAGATGGCCAGCGCGCGCCACGAATGGCGGCGCAACAGGTAGACCACCACGACGATCATGATCCACACGTAGGTGGCCGAGCTCATGGTGAGCGAGATAAACGGAATGCGCTGCACCGCCACGCGGTACAGGTTAATCAGGTGGTCGCACCAGCGCACGGCTTTGCTGTCGACCGGATGGAAGTCAAAGTACTTGAGGTTATCGGGCTTCGCCATGATCTCGGCACTGCGCGCCGTGCTGTAGACCCACGCATCGCGGGCACTCGGATAAAAGTAGCCGTAGTAGTTATTGATGAGCGCCGAGATATAGCACTCGGGATCCTTTTTGAACATCTGGGCCCACACCTCAAAATAGGCCTTGATGTCCTCCTGCGAGGCGTACTCGTTAAAGCAATTTTTGACGGCGTCCGACTTATCCGGGTTGTAACGGCGGCCCAGATTCTCGTACTTGAGCACACGGTCGATCACGGCACGCTCTTCGTCGGTCACCAAGCCGTCGCAAGGAGCCTCCACGATGGTGCCGTCCTCCTTAACCGTGGGGTTGACGCCCGAGTTGAGGCCGTCGTGCTTTTGGACAAAACGAGCCGTCTGCTGGAACGGAATCGAGAGGATTTCGCGCTTGGAACCAGGCGTGATGTCATGTGCCGGCATAAAGACCTTGGTGAAGTACATATTAGAGGCAAGGCAGAGTGCAAGCACCGCAAGAACTCCCACCCAGCGGAAACGCGGGGTGGTGCCCGAAGGCGCAGCACCAGCCTGCTTGGCTGCACGACGAGCCACGTGCGCGTCCCATGCGCAAAACGCCGCCGCGATTACGCATGCCGCCAGGGGAAACACCAGGCCGCCGTTGCGCAGAAACGTGGAACCCATGGCGCCCATAGCGAGCAGCAGCCAGTCATGGCGCACAAAGAGCACGGGCCTCTGTTCGCCCGCACGCTCGGCATTGGCATCGCGACGGGGCAGGCCGCATGCCACAAGCTTCACGGTCTGCACCAACAGCACCAAAAACGCGTCGGCAAACAGCACATCTTTGGTAAGCAGGGCCGCGTAGTTGGAGAACATGGGCATAAACACAAAGAACAGCAAGATCACGCCGCGGACCGGCAGGCTCACGCCTAGCTTGCGCAGCGACGAGATGGAATAGGCCATACAGGCGGCCGTAATGACGAACTGAGCGCAGGTGTAGATGGCAAGACCTGCGTTGGCGCTGTTGAACAGTGAAAGCCCCAGCTGGACGCACGAACCGATGATAGCCGTGTGCACCACGGGGTGATGTCCGTTGAGCAACACATTGGGATTGAGCAGACGCAGGTAGTCGCTCGTGCCGTTGGGATAGTTGAACCATTGGCGGATCTGCGCGCCCGTATCTCCCATAAAGAGGCCGGGCAGCGAGGCGATAAGCGTGGGCGCCCAGGCGATCATAAGCACCAGGAAGGGCCCGGCAAAGGGATGGACCGAGAGCACGGCGTGAGTCACACGCCATACGCGGCCAAAGTGCGCTTCGGAAAACGGGATGCGTCGGGAGCTCAGCCAATCTAGACACTCAAAGGCAAGGTAGAAGGCAACGACCGCCAAGAGCATCCAGCCCGCGCCGCCAATCCAGGCGCAGATGATGCGGGCTTTGTCGCCAAGGACAATCTCGGCCGAGTCGGTGAGATCGTAGCTGCGGCCGAACACCATGCAGATGGCGAAAAACAGCGACGGCAGAATGATCGATGGACGCCAGGTGTCGCCACGGCCAAAGAACACGTAGCGAAACGGCAAGGTGAGCAGGCAAGCAAGTGCAAGCAGCATGACCGCGTCGGTATGGCCGGCAAACGAGAGGAGCACCTCGTAGCACACGTACAGCATGCCCGAGGCTTTGGGGTCAATCGCCAAGACTGCGTTGCTCGACACCGGGGAGGGATCGATGGAAAACGCCGTGGTCGCCAACAGCGCGAGCAAAAATGCGATGAGCGTCTGCTTGGCGGGGTAGCGCTTAAACCAGACGATGCGGGCAGCGTCGCGCGCAGCCGTTGTGGAGAGATCGGAATCCTTCACAGTCCAAAGAGCCTTTCTAGAAACCTGCCAAAAAGGGACAGGTTTATTTTGGCAGGTTTTATCTGGGGAAACGTTACGGTTCTGTCATCGTTGCCCAGCAAACCACCACAAAGGTGCCTGTCCCCTTTGTGGTAGTTAGGCGTCGAGGTAGATGCGCTGGGGTTGGTTGCGGCGACGAGCAAAGATGATGAGCGCCAGGCCCGCGATTACGAGCGGCAGGCTCAGCAGCTGACCCATGGTGATGACGCCGCCCAGCAGATAGCCCAGCTGCGCATCGGGCACACGCACAAACTCAATCAAAAAGCGAACGATGCCGTAACCCATCACAAACACGCCCATAAACGTGCCTTGGGGCAGTAGCGGCTTTTTGCGGCTGAGCACCTGCAGAATGCAAAAGAGCACGATGCCCTCGAGGAATGCCTCGTAGAGCTGGGAGGGATGGCGCGGCATATCACCCGCGGTGCCGTCAAAGATCACGCCCCAGGGCAGATCGGTCGGCTTGCCCCACAGCTCGCCGTTGACAAAGTTGGCGCAGCGCCCCAGACATAAGGCCAGCGGAGCACCGATAACGGCAAGGTCGGCGATGGTCCAGGCGTCGAGCTTGTACATGCGGCACACGAGCACGCCGCCGATGATGCCGCCCACCAGGCCGCCATGGAAGCTCATGCCGCCCTCGTTGGTGGCAAAGATCTCGAGCGGATGCGCCCAGTAGTAGCCGTCGCCGTAAAAGATGACGTAGAACAGGCGGGCGCCAATGATAAGGCCAAAGACCACGCCGACCACGACACTCGTCAGGTCGTCGACCGTAATGTCAAAACCCCAGCGACGCTGCGTGCGGTACATGACGACCGCCGTGAGCAGGGCGCCGACCACGTAGGCCAGGCCGTACCAGTAGATGGTGATGGGGCCCGCCGAGATCGCGACAGGATCAAGCATATGGTAGAAGTCGTTGAGCATGTCGACCCTCCTGCTCCCTACATACAAATGCGGCCGCGGGCCTTGCGCTCGCAGCCGCATATTTGGGCGTAACGTCTATGCGGAGTATGCCGTCCGCAGCTTTCGCATCTTAGAACGGCGCGTACTCGTCGTACAGGTCCTCGGCCTCGCCGGAGGCATTGACCTGCTCAACGCGGGTAACGCCGGGCACATGCTCTTTGAGGATACGCTCGATACCCATGGACAGGGTCAGCGAGCTCATGGGGCAGCCGGCGCAAGCGCCCTGCAGCTCCAGTTTGACGACACCCTCGTCGTCGACGCCCACATACTCCATATCGCCGCCGTCGGCCTGCAGGTTGGGGCGAATCTCTTCAAGAACCTTCTTAAGCAGCTCTTCGTTAACAGCCACAGGGGCTCCTTTCTCACAATAACGCGGGCACGCCCGCGGACAGAAGCTATGTTACTACAGCCATGTACCCGCTCACGAGCCGTCCATGCGCGCAGACGCGACTTTCACGAGTAGTCAATTTGGGACGGGGCTCTTTGAGCTGCGTTCGTCGCCAGATAGCGACAACGCATATTACTGCTGAGCCTGTCCCCCGGTACCAATCTGGACATCGACGATGACCTGGCGGTAGCTGATGCCGCAGGAGTCGAGAATGCGGCGACTGATACGGCCGTCGTCGGTGTCGGCATACTTATTGTCCAGGTAGACGACCTCGCCCACGCCCACCTGCGCCAGGATCTTGGCGCAGTCGTGGCACGGGAACAGCGTGACGTAGACCGTGGAACCCTCAAGGTCTTTGAGCGAACCGCGGTAGTTGAGTACGGCGTTTGCCTCGGCATGCACCACGTAGTTGTGCTTGTCCTGCAACGGGTCATCGCTCGTTCCCCACGGGAAAAAGTCGTCGTTGAGCGCCGAGGGTGTACCGTTGTAGCCCACCGAAAGGATGCGGTGGTTGGTGTTGGCGATGCACGCACCCACCTGCGTGTTGGGGTCCTTGCTGCGGCGCTGCGCGGCGATGGCCACGCTCATAAAGAACTCGTCCCAGCTAATGACGTCCAGGCGCTTGCCTGACGAAGTTTGATGAAGATCGTCCGACATGGCAGACACCTCCGTAATCGCAATAGTTTGACCCATTGTAGCAGGTGAAAGGCGGAGGCGTTTGTCCCACCGGCGCCCTCACTTTTACACGCGGCGGGGCTTTTGGTTGATGCGGTAGAGCTCGGCCAGCCCTCGCAACGTCAGCGCGTCGTCGACCGTCAGACTGTGACCGACCAGCGACGCAAGTGCCTCGGCATCGTCGCCGGTAATGACGATGGGCACGTCGCCCTCCCCCGCGGCCTTGGTCGCGCGCATCTCGGCGAGCACCATGTCGAGCATGCCGTCGATGCGGGCTACCTCGCCCAAGACCACGCCCGAGCGCATGGCCTCGCGCGTGTTGCGGCCGATCACATGCGTGGGCGCCGAAGGCTCGACCTGCGGCAGACGCGCCGCAGCGGCCGAGAGCGAGCGGGCGCCGAGCGCCAGACCCGGCGCGATGACGCCGCCCACAAAGGTACCGCACGCGTCGATGACCTCGATATTGGTCGTCGTGCCCAGGTCGATCACGATGCACGGAGAGCCGTAGACGGCACGGGCCGCCACGGCATCGGCGATGCGGTCGGGGCCGATCTCGGCCGGGTCGTCGTAGTGCACGGGCATGCCGGTCTTGAGGCCCGGCCCCACGGTGAGCACGCGCCCCGTGCAGGTACGGGAAAGCGCCGCCTTCCACGGGCGCTCGAGCGCCGGCACCACGCAGCTCAGCACGGCCGCCGTGGGCACGAGCGCGCCGGGCATGCCCGCATCAGCCGCCAGCGCGGCCATGACTTGAGCGAGACGCATACGCGCTTCGTCGGCCGTAATGCTCGATGGCGTCGTGATCTCGCACGTCGCAAGCGGGCATTCCTGCGCCGCGGCCGAATCCTCTGCAAACAGGCCAAAGCGAATGAACGTGTTACCCACGTCGACCGTCAATATATATGCGCACCCATTAAGCATCGTCGGCGCTCCTTTCGTCTGCCCAGCAGTATATCGCCTACCTAAACCAGTCATCCCAAAATGACTAGGTTGCGGCTATACTGATGCGCGGTCGCGCGCGAGCTCACGCGGCGGCCCTTGGTAACCCGACTTCCCGCGCCGTATCCGTAGCGGCGCTCCCGGGGGAAGCGGATATACGCAAAGGAGTTCTATATGAGCAATCCCTCGAACCGTACCTCGATGCGCGGTCAACTCACGCTGCGCGGCGTCGTCATCGGCGTCCTTGGCTGCGTGATCATCACGGCAAGCTCGGCCTATACCGCCCTCAAGATGGGCGCACTCCCCTGGCCGATCATTTTCGCTGCCGTCATTTCGCTGTTCTTCCTGAAGCTCATGGGCAACGCCAGCCTCAACGAGGCCAACGTCACCCACACCATCATGTCCGCGGGCGCCATGGTCGCCGGCGGCCTGGCGTTTACCATCCCGGGCGCCTGGATGCTGGGCTATGCCGACCAGATCAGCTGGCTCGACATGTTTATCGTGGCGCTCGCCGGCACCATCTTGGGCCTTCTGGCGACAGCGCTCATCCACCGTCACTTTATCGTGGACGCCGCGCTGGAGTTCCCCACCGGCAACGCCGCAGCTCAGACCCTGCGCGCCACCGAGGCCGGCGGCAAGACCGGCAAGCAGCTCTTTGGCTCCATGGCCATCGCAGGCATCTACAGCGTGCTGCGCGACGCTCTGGGCGTGGTGCCCAGCATGCTGTGTACGCTCAATATCCCCGGCGTGACCTTTGCCATCTACAACTCGCCCATGTTGCTGTCCATCGGCTTTTTGGTGGGCTTCGCCCCCGTCGCCTTCTGGTTTGCCGGCGCGCTGCTGGGCAACTTTGGCATCATCGTTGGCGGCACCGCTGCCGGCCTGTTCGATATTGTGACCGCGCAGGGTATCGTCAAGTCCCTCGGTATGGGCCTTATGATGGGCTTTGGAGTCGCCGTCGTCCTTAAGGACATCCTGCCGCAGGTCGCCGGTATCGTCCGCGGTCTTGCAGCCGACAGCTCCACCGACACCGACGAGCAGTCGCTCATCTCGGGCTCGCTTAAGCTCGACGCCGGCGTCATCGGCCTGGGCACCGCAGCCATCGCCGTGATCGTTGCCATCGCGCTCGACCTCGGCCCCGTTCCGGCCGTCATCGTCACGCTGTTCACCTTTGTCACCACCATTATGAGCGCTCAGAGCTGCGGCCAGACGGGTATCGATCCCATGGAGATCTTTGGCCTCATCGTCATGCTCATCGTGGCAGCTTTCGCGCAGCTCGCGCAGGTCAAGCTGTTCTTTATCGCCGGCATCGTGGCCGTGGCGTGCGGCCTTGCTGGCGACGTCATGAACGACTTTAAGGCCGGAGCCGTACTGGGTACCAACCCGCGCGCACAGTGGGTCGGCCAGGCCATTGGCGGCATCGTGGGCGCCCTGGTCGCTGCCGCTGTCATGGTCGCGCTCGTCACCGCCTATGGTCCGGACGCCTTCGGCCCCGACAAGAGCTTTGTGGCCGCGCAGGCAAGCGTGGTCGCCACCATGGTCTCGGGTATCCCGAGCGTGCCGTGGTTCGCAGGCGGCTTTATCGCCGGCATCGTCATGTACTGGCTCGGCATTCCGGCCATGATGATCGGCCTGGGCGTGTACCTGCCGTTCTACATGTCACTCACGGCATTCCTGGGCTCCTGCGTCAAGCTCGCCTACGACAAGTGGTCCGCCCACCGCGACGCCACCGCTGGTCTTTCTGACGAGGAGAGGGCTGCCAAGGACGCCGCCTTCCAGGAGCAGGGCCTGGTTGTCGCCAGCGGCCTGCTCGGCGGCGAGTCCATCGTCGGCGTTATCCTGGC
>CAJKGV010000069.1:0-9162 GCA_905199455.1 Collinsella aerofaciens
TTTCTAGATGAACAAGCTCGCCGGAAACGGGAGCGAGGATTTCGAACTCGGAAGCCGCAGTCGTCTGCTTATCCGAGCCACCCATTAGGCGAGAAAAGAAACCCATGGTGACATGTCCCTTCATAAATATAGCCCAACCAAAATCAATCGAATGCGCCCATTGAGACGCTCGCGATCAAAGACTTTGGTTAGGCCCACGTCCGAGGGGACTCGGTAACCTTCCGCATTTCTTTTACGGGGGTTATTGTAGACAAGCCCAAAGCCGGAACAATCATTATGACCGGCGAACGGTATTTTTTCTCCGATAAACGGTATTTATGCGGTACTTAGGGACGTTCCTTTTCTGCCGGCACTCGGGGACACTCCTCACTCTGGTGCATTGGGGACAGGTTTGTTTGCACCAGGTTGGTGCAGATTAACCTGGTCCCATTGCACCAATTTCGTATGCGCTAGATAAAGAGCTCGCATTCCTTCCGCACGACGCAAACCTTGCTCAGCATCTGGGAAACAGCGGATAGCTTGTTGGGATCAAGCTTACGAGCGCCTCGCGGACATACGGCAATGCAGCGCATGCAGGAGATGCACGCCTCGCCAGCTGCTCGTTTGGGGTCACCCTTGTCGATAGCACAAACGGGGCACGCCGCGGCGCATGCACCGCAGGAGACACAATCCCCTGTTGCCTCGGGTGCCATGCGGTGACCTCCGGCTTGTTTATAAGGACGATTGCCGGGAATAGAGGGCTCGGATGTATCCTCAGCCAACAGCTTTTGCTGAATTTGCTGCGCAAACTCTGCGAGCTGCGCCGTATCCTGCGCATCCGGACGACCGGCAGCAAACTGTCGTGCAATGGAATGTTCTGCAATGGCTGCAACTGCCGCGATCACCCGGAATCCCGCATGCTTCGCAACGTCCTCCAGCTCTACGAGCGTGTCCTCAAACGCGCGGTTTCCGTATACGCAAACCAAAACAGCCCGAGCCCCGTTGCCGCGCACCATGCCCAACCGGTCAGCCACCACAGCCGGGATTCTACCGGCATACGCCGGCACAGAGATTACGGCCACGTCGTCCTCGGTCATCGAGACAGCGCTGAAATCTAGCCCGCTAACGGTCAGATCGACGGTAACGGTATTCTTGTCCAGTGCCCCGGCCACAAGGCCAGACACCTTCTGCGTTCCACCCGTCGGACTAAACACAATTTCGAATACGCTCATCGAGGCACCCTCCCCTACGCCTGGCAACGCGTCAAGCCGCTTTCACATCCAGCCAGAGTATACGGCACGTGGGGTCCCCGTTTTGATGCACCAAGCACCCCAATGCACCCACCCTACGCTGTCTGCCTCTTCGTTTTGTATAAATTACGGTACAGATTGTATATATTTACGGGATACCGCCGTGTTCTCCCGAGGTACCCCATCCTGGCCCGTGCAAAAAACGGAGTATTCTGCAACGTGACCGCGCCAGCAATACCCCGAGCGGGCAAACCTTTAGGGCGCTGCGTCATTTTGGGTTCCGACATGGCGAGAATGACGCGCCCCTGCTCCGGAAAACGACGAAATCTGACTCAGAACGCTCGCTAGGGATATCCGAAAGCCACCGTTGGCGACGTCAAATCATATGCAGACAACTCGAACTGCAGAATACTCCAAAAAATGCACGGCGCACCCCATGGGACCCATTGCCGCATGGTAGGAAACAGGCCCACGGCATCCTCTAGATGCATTCCCGAGGAAATCACATTTGAACTAGCGATCGGATACGGCAAACAAAAAGGGCCCCGAGCGTAGTTGCTCGGGGCCCTTGGTTCACCTCGCTCTAGCGGGCGATGCGTATGTTACTTGCGCTTGCCGCCGCCGTCACCGGGGCGACGGGAGCTGCCGCCGCGCTTGCCGCCACGACTATTGCCATAGCTACCACGATTATCGCGACCGCCGGCACGGCCGCCGCGGGAGCCGGCCTGGTTGCCGCCACGCCCGCCACGATAGCCGCCACGACGCTCCTCGCGGGTATCGTCGTAGTTGCGCCAGTCATCGCGACGATCGCGGCTGGCACGCGGATCGCGGCGATCGCGCGACTCGTTAGAGCGGCCAGCACCGCTGCGGCTGCCATTGCCACGAGTGCCCTCGCGATGCTCGCCGCCACGGCCACCGCGCTCATCAAAGCGCTTGCCGCCACGGGACTCGCCGCCGCGAGTACCACGCTCGCCACGCGAACCGCGGCCCTCGCCGCCACGGCGCTCATCACGGCCGCCGCGCTCGCCATCGCGACCGGAACGACGACGATCGCCCGAACCACGCTTGCCGCCACGCGAGCCACGGCCCTCGTCCTCGCGCTCAACACGGCGACGACCGCCGCGGTCCTCGTCCTCGCGGCGACGGCGATGCGCCTCGCCCTGGAACTGCTTGGCACGGCGCTCGGCACGGTTGCCGTGCGGGGCCTGCTCAACGACACCAGCACCGCCGCGCTCCTCGGCAGCCACCTCGCGGGCCACGCTCTCCACAGCCTCGTCCACGCGAGCCTGAACGCCCTCGCGCACGCGGGTCTTGCCGCCGCGCTTGGGACGGCTCGGACGCTCACCGTCGCCGCGACGCTCGTCTCGACCGCGGTTGGAACGACCGGCCACATCACCGTAATCGTCGCCGTTGCGTTTGCCGTCGCGACGCGCCTGCTCAAGCTTCTTCTTGCTCTTGGACTTGCCGCGCTTGGTCTTCTTCTTCACCTTAAAGGCCGCAGGATCGCGCTCGGGGTCAACCGCGGGCGGATTGGGGCCCACATGCAGGTCGCCGGCCTCGTAGATGTCGGCGGTCTTGTCCATGAGCTTCTCGATCTCGTAGAACTCATCGACATCCTGCTCGGTCACAAACGTGATGGCCCAGCCCAGCTCGCCGGCGCGGCCCGTACGGCCAATACGGTGGATGTAGTCGGTCGGCTCGGCCGGCACGTCAAAGTTCACGACGTAGCGCACGTCGCTGATGTCGATGCCGCGGGCGAGCACGTCGGTTGCCACCAACACGTCAACGGTACCGTCGCGGAAGGCCGAAAGGGCACGCTCGCGCTGAGCCTGGCTGCGGTTGCCGTGAATCGCGGCGGCCTTGATGCCCTTGCGCTCCAGACGACGGCAGCAGCTGTCGGCGCGGTGCTTGGTGCGCATAAAGACGATGGTGCGCTCCGGGCCCTCCTTCTTGAGGAACTCGGGCAGCAGGTTGTTTTTGGCCTCGATGGACACCGGGAACACAAACTGGTCGACGGTGTCGGCGGTCGACGTGGCGGGCGCGATCTCCACGCGAGCCGGATCGCTCACCAGGTCGGTGATCTCGCCCACGGCCTCCTCGTCGAGCGTCGCCGAGAACAGCAGCGTCTGGCGCTCGGCCGGCGTCTCGCGCACAATGCGGCGGACGGCGGGCAAAAAGCCCATGTCGAGCATGCGGTCGGCCTCGTCGAGCACCAGGACCTTAACCTCGTCCAGGTGGCAGGCGCCCTGCTCGATCAGGTCGACCAGACGACCCGGCGTGGCAACTAGGATATCGCAACCGTACTTGAGTGCCGCGGTCTGCGGCTTGTAGCTCACGCCGCCCACGACGGTCACGGCAACGTGGCCCGTGACGTCGGCGATTTTGCTTGCGACCTCGTCGATCTGCTGGGCAAGCTCGCGCGTGGGGGTGATGACGAGCATCACGGGACCGCGGCCGTTGCCCTCGGGCTTTTTAGCACCGCGACGGCGGTTGCGGCCGCCGCGCTCGCGTACGGGTTTGGGAGGAGCGATGTGCTCCAGGTTGTTCATGGTCGGCAGCAAAAAGGCAGCCGTCTTGCCGGTGCCGGTCTGAGCGGCGGCAAGCAGGTCGCGGCCCTCGAGCACCACGGGGATCGAGCCAGCCTGGACAGGCGTGGGCGCCGTGTAGCCCAGGTTCTCGATAGCACGAAGCATCTCGTCCGAAAGTCCCAGCTCGTCAAAGGCGGGCAGGTTCTCGGTCGCGGACTCGACGGTCTCGGCGGCGCTGGCCTCGTCGGCAGCATCGAAGGCAGCCTGGGTCATGGCCTCGCGGGTCTCGTCCAGAATCTCAGCGTCCGTGACGTCGGATACAGAATTACGCATATGTTGTTGTTCCTTATCTGCACGCGCTATGGGCACGGCATGCGGCCGCGCTGGCGTGCTTGGTAGTGCGCTAATACATACAAAAACGGGTGCGCACAGAGAGGACGTTGCTCAGCACGCTGGCGATCGCTTTGGCAGCCCTATCACGCGCCGTCCAGACGCAGCAGCTCTAAGCGATGGAGCAGATTCGCCGCCGGTTAGTATACCCGCACTCCGTATGCCCCCACGTAAACCACAGATGACGAGGCGGACGAGGTGGGCCCGGCCGATTATCTCAATCTGTAACAGATGCAGGGCAAAATCGGGTCCAAATGTTACAGATCAAGACAGAGGGGGATTTCCGTCCAGTCCAAACCAAATCCCTCAGTCTTCCTGCAATTTCGAACATGTGGCCTATAATGTTGCTTTGGTTACGCTATATATTGCGCAGCCATTTAATACGTCGCCCACCGGGGCCATTAATTCCTATCGCCATATTGGCTAGGAAGCAATCAAAGGAGGTATCCGTGGCAGCAGAGACGCCTTGCTCGGTCCTCTATAACGATATTCGCTCGTTCGGCGGTCTTAAACATCTCGAGATCGCCCGAATGCTCATCAATGGAAACTCTTATCTCGGCAGCACCCTGCTCGAGAAATGCTCTTCCAACCGCTCGTATCTCACCCGTTACATCGTCCATCGCAAGCCTGACCAGTGCGCGCCCGCCATCTACAGCGACTTTACCGTCACCACGCTCAACCTTTCCGCGGCAATCTGCAGCAAGCTCGGCGGCGGCGAGTCCGCCTATCGGGCAATCGCCGAGCACTATCGCGGTCCGGCCGCCGACGAAATGATGTCGGCTCTCGCCAGCTACAAGCTGGACAGCCGCCTATATGCAAATGCCCTCAATCGCATCGACAACTTTGACGGCAATGCCGTGCGCGAAAAAAGCACGCTCTTCTTGATGCTCTTTGTGGCAACGGGGGCGCTCGCCGATCCCGTTCAGGGCGTGGCCACCGTCGAGCGCTTTTGCGACAGCAAGACGGGCGGGCACTTTGGCACCACCGAAACTACCGTCGGACGTGGCTTTATGAGCAGCCTGGAGCAGCCGCACGCCGTCGCTCCCAACCTCGGTCTGCTCAGAACCCATGCCGATAACTGCGCCGACATGCAAATCCATCCCCTCACACGCGATCCGCGCGGCACCGTGATTGGTTCTTTGCCCAAAACCTCGCCCAGCATCACCGATGTAGGCGCCGACGCCTCGCGCGAGCATCTTCGCATTTGGCTCGAGGGTGAGCACTGGTACGCCCAGGGCCTTGGATCGACCAACGGCACAGTGCTCGAATCGGGCGCGGGCGACGGCGATATTGTGATTGAGCCGCCGCGCGACCAACGCGAGCCCGGCAAAGTCTATCCCCCCGTGGAAATCGCCAACAGCGACAGGCTCCATCTGGGTCTCTACACGACATTCCTTGTCATTGTGGACTAGCACGGACAGCGATCGGAAGACGGTCGCCGTCCGTCTTGCGTCTTCTGCCTTCTGCGTCGTAAACGACAATGCTCAGCGGTATACGTGGGCAGTGCGACTATCATGGTACTTTACCGATATCCGCACTGCTCGCGTATACGTGCGGCAACCCATGCCAGACAAAGGAACGCCATGGATACTACCGATAGCGCCTATGGCGACAAACTCGTCCGTCTCGATACGTTCGATACCGCCGTGGCGGTCGACCCCAGCGCCGAGGACGACGCCAAACGCCGGTTTATGACACTTATTCTCCAGACGGCCCACCGCAACAACGGCAACATCGGGCACGTGCTGCGCGCGACCAACACGAGCGGCGAGGTCTTTGCCGTCAAGCTGCTCAAGGACAACGTCATTCTCTCTGGCCAAGCCCCCGACCGCTCCGCCGAGCAATCGGCCGCGCACCTGGCCAACACCGCTGCGCTGTTTGAGGAGTACCGTCATCTGTGTACCGTCTCGCACCTGCGCGGATTTCCGCGCGTCTATGGCTACGGATCGTGCGAGGATGACCCGCTCATCCTCATGGAGTGGGTCGAGGGCACCTCACTCAAGCAGGCGCTGCCCCTGCTTCCTCACGACGCCTCGGGCGGGCTGACCACCCAGATGGTCGCCGCCGTCGGAAACGCCGTGCTTCGTGCGCTCTTGATGACCCAAGGCCTCGTGAATCCGGTCGTCCATCGCGACCTTTCGCCTGCCAATATCATGTTCCGCACCACCAGCCGAACGCTCGAGCAGCAGATTGCCGATTGCTCCTTTGACCCCTGCCTCATCGACATGGGCTCCGCGACCATGGCTCTCGGCGACGACACGATCACCCGGCGCGCCGACATCTGGCGCTTTGCCACGCCCGCATACGCCGCGCCCGAGATGCTCACGCAGGATATCGAAGGCATCGCGGCCCTTCGCCGTTCGCCGGCAATCGACGTCTATGCGCTTTCGAGCATTCTGTACCAGCTCTACAGCGGTCGCAAACCGTTTGACTTTGAGTCGACGGACGCCGCTGCAACCGGCTCGTTCTATCTCGTAAAGACCAAGACCAAGCCGGCACCGCTCGAGCCGCGCTGCGAGGGCGATGAAGCGCTCGTCCAAATCATCATGAAGGGTCTCTCAGTCGAGCAGTGCGATCGTCCCACCGAGCAGCAGATGCTCGAGGTGCTCTCGGCATACCTCACCGATGCCGAATCCGAGGGCCGCGAAGGCACAGGAGACGAGGCCGCGATTGATATCGATTCTGGCACGCACCTTAAGGTCGACGTCGCCGGCGAGCGCGCACGAGAGATCCTGAATCAGGCCCGTCACGATGCCATGACCCGCCGCCGCTTTATTATCGGCGGCGCTATCGCAGCCGTTGCGGGGCTCAGCGTTATCGGGGCGGCAACCCATGGCTTTGGCATCCCCGACTACCTTGACGGCATCCGCGGTTCACTTGACGACTACACCTGGGATCAGCTGCAGGAGATTTCGCTCAAGATTAAGGCCGCCGAGGCCCGTAGCGAGGCACGCGAGATTGCCAAGCGCTATCATCTGCTCGATGCCGATGGGCATATCCCCTATCCGTGTACCAAGCGTGTCACGCTCACCAACGGGCTGCAGGTTGGCGCGCAGCTTGTGGGCATCCGCCACGATGAGCTTCTGGACGGGACGGGCAAGGCCGGACTAACGTTTATGTTCGATGCGGGTATTGCCGAGCGCAACGCTGCGGCTGAACCGCCGAGCGCCGGCTGGGCAGATTGCGAGCTGCGGGAATGGCTCAACGGCGACGGCCTTAAGCTGCTGCCCAACGAGTTGCGCGCACTCATTAAAGGGGTCAAGAAGGTCTCGAACAATGTGGGCACCGCCAACAGCGCATCGTGCCTGAGCGAGTTGCCCGCAACCCTTTGGCTGCCCGCCATGGTCGAGCTGTGCGGTACGCAACCGCCCGATTCGTTTACCGAGGACTATCACTACCTGGCAGACATCTACAACGGCGAGGGCAAGGAGTATCAGCTCTTCCGCGAGCTCAAGGTAAGCCCGTATTCCACGAACGAGACGATGGTCCGCCAGTGGAAGGGCAAGGACACCTGTTGGTGGGAGCGCACGGTAAGCCCCGACACATCGGAGAGCGAAGGCACGCTCTATATGAACCGCGTGGGGCACGACGGCGACGTCTTTACGTACGCAACGCCTGCGGACAGCCCCAAGAAGCGGACTTGCGTGATCCCCGGATTCTGCATCTAGGGAGCGGGCGTCTTGCCGTGACGGGACCCCTCCCCGGCAATTGTCTCGATCTGTAACAGTAAGGGGTCAAAAACCTCTCTAGATGTTACAAATCAAGACATTTGAGTTGACCGCGGACGGTTTGTCTCGATCTGTAACATCTAGCAGGAAAAACGGTCCTTAGGCGTTACAGGTTGAGACGTTAAGTTGTGGCTCGATGTAATGTCTCGATCTGTAACAGTTACTCGACAAAAACGGGTCTAGTTGTTACAGATTGAGACATTAGACCGGCTACGGTCCGCCGACCTGGCTATCACCTCGGCCAATAACAGAATGGCATACATTTCAATCTCCACTGTATACCCCCAGGGGGTATGGGTGTATAGTATCAGCAGGTTAACAATTCCAACACCAAATTACAGAAAGGAGAAGCCATGGCTCAGGATAAGTTTGACGTGGGCGGTATGACGTGCGCCGCGTGCCAAGCGCACGTGGACCGTGCCGTGAGCAAGCTCGACGGCGTCCAAAGCGTCGCGGTCAATCTGCTCGCCGGCTCTATGCTGGTGGACTACGACCCTGCGCAGGTCTCCCCCGACGACATCTGCACCGCTGTCGACCGCGCGGGCTACTCGGCCTCACCCATCAGCACGGGCACCGACGCTGTCCAAAGCGGAAGTGCGCAAGCCAGGTCCGGCGCCGCCCATATGGAGTCACCGACCAAAAAGTTGGAGGCCGCCGCCTCTGCCATGCGCACCCGCCTCATCGTCTCGATCGTATTCCTCATCCCACTGTTCTACATAGGCATGGGGCACATGCTCGGCTGGCCGCTGCCCGGCATCTTCACCGACCACACCCACAGCATGACGCTCGCGCTCACCGAGCTCGTCCTGCTCATTCCCATCGTCTACGTCAACGACGCGTACTTTATCAACGGGTTTAAATCGCTCGCGCACGGCGCGCCCACCATGGACACCCTTATTGCCGTGGGCGCCACCGCCTCCATCGCCTGGTCGCTCTACGCCATGTTCATCATGGCCGACCAGCTAGCCGCAGGTCAGGTGCACGAGGCCATGATGACGAGCATGGACAACCTGTATTTTGAGAGCGCTGGCACCATCCTGTCGCTCGTCACCGTGGGCAAATACCTCGAGACGCGCAGCAAGTCCAAGACCGGCGGCGCTATCGAGGCGCTCATCGACTTAGCACCCAAGACCGCGACCGTCGTGGCAGAGGACGGCAGCGAGGCCACCGTCGACGTCGATGCCATTCTGCCCGGCCAGGTGCTGCGTGTGCGCCCCGGCGAGTCCATCCCTGTCGATGGCGTGGTGCTCGAGGGCAGCTCGGCCGTGGACGAGAGCGCGCTCACCG